>JALWDQ010000185.1:0-4811 GCA_027039625.1 Calditrichia bacterium
GCTTTAACTACATGTAAAGGTAGTTATGAATGCAAGGTATTTTAGCACATCCCCTTTAATTGGGGAACAGATTTTTTTTCATGTTTATTTAAATTATTAAAAAAATGAACTTTATTTGCATGAGGAAAAAATGGATGAAAAATTAAAAAAATTGGTTGAAATATTAAAAAACATGGTGTTAAAAATATTAAAATATTCGGTTCATATGCAAGAGGTAAGGCAAAGCCAGAAAGCGATTTAGATGTACTTGTGGAGTTTTATGAGAGAAAAAGCTTACTTGAAATTGTAGGGATAGAGCAGGAATTGGAAGATAAATTGGGAATGAAAGTTGACCTGCTTACAAGAGAATCGATAAGCCCATATTTAAGAAAGAGAATAGAAAAAGAATGTAAGGAAGTATTGGTATGAAAAAGGATAATAAAGTATATTTAAAACATATATTGAATGCAATGGAATTAGTTGAAGAATATATCTTGGATAAATCTTACGAAGATTTTCGGGCTAATCACATATTACAGGATGCGGTTATCAGAGAAATTGAAATTATAGGTGAGGCAGCAAAAAATCTTTCCCCGGATTTTCGGGATAAATATCTAGAAATCCCCTGTAAAAAATGGCTAGAATGAGAGATAAATTAATTCACGGATATTTTGGTGTGGATTTAGGGACGGTACGGGATACTGCTACAAAGGATGTAGTTCTATTAAAAGAAAAATTAACTAAAATATTAAAAAAAGGAAGAAAACGATTAAATAATATCTTAAGCTTTTCCAATCTTTATGGGTACATGGGACTATTAAAATTGGATTCTAAAAAGGTATTTAATTCGAAATTTGCGCTTTCATCCTGATTACCTTAAGCGATTTCGGATGTATATTAAATATTTAAAAAGTATAAATGGAGCAAATACATATGAATCTTATAGGAAAATATAAAAAATATAGGAAAACCTCAATGCAACTGATAGATAAAATATTAGATTCCTATATCAACAGGGACATAATGCAATATTCAGGAGAGTTACTTGGTATTTGGGATAATGGTGTCCTGATATTTGATGATGAGAATGAAATAGATGTTATAATGGATTTTGTTCTTAATGAATATAGGATAAATAATAAAAATTTTATTGAAATTTATCGTGATGAAGTTGGTTGGAGAAATAAGAGAGAAAAAGAAATATTGGAGGCTTTCATTTCAGCATATACGTCTCTGTTCAGAATTGTTGCTATCTCAGAATCAGAAAATACATTGATTTTGCATGATATTTTGAACAAAAAATATAATATAAAATTAATAGATATCGCTTTTAGTCAAACTGCTTTCCCTGGATTATTATTTTTCATCAGACTTGTTCCGTTTAAAGATTTCAATATGACTTCCGGTATATCTTTTGTTTTTCCAGGTAAATTAAAAAAATATCTCCTCAGAGAATATAAAAGATTAAGTAAGAAGGTGAAATCAAACAATGAATCAGTTAGGCGATTTGTTGCTTTCTTCAAATTAAATAGAATATATGGTATTGAAACAAGAACTACGACTAAGAGTTATTTTTAAAATAGCGTATCCGTGTACGGTGATTTGAAACCTTTAATCCAATTAAGGATGATACAAGCCTCGAACTGAATAGTTGGGATATTAGTTATTCTGAAACCAGTCCTTTCTTAAAACGGTTAGTCGAAAAATTATTATCTCCAAAATTCGTTGAAATAGGAGATTTACACTGGTTATTGGTGTCACTCGGGCAAATAAGGAATGGGTTTGCAACACATCTAAAAGAAGCCCACAGCTCTCCCCGAAAAAATGTTTATTTCCGGTTGTTTTTCGGGAATTAGACATTATTTTAATATGTGAATTTGGAAATTATCGGCATTCAGCGCGCAGCACTATCATTATTACTTGCTCTTTTTTAAGACAAATTGGAATTATCCGCCGATATTTCTCGGTTTAGAATTGAAAACCTGATCAAATCAATTAAACGGTACAATCGAATTAAACAGAGGAGCAACCTATGGAAAACACAATCAGTCCGCTTACTGAAATCACAGAACAGGAACAGATGTTTAAAGATATGGTGTATGAGTTTGCCGATGAGCAGATTCGACCTTACAGTGCAGAGATGGATCGTGAAGGGAAATTCAAACCGGAACTCTTAAAACAGTTTTTTGAACTGGGTTTGATGGGAATTGAGATTCCCGAAGAATATGGAGGTACTGGCGCCAATTTTTTCATGTCCATTTTAGCGATTGAGGCGATGGCGCAGGTGGATGCTTCAGCCGCCATTTATGTGGATGTGCAGAACACGCTGGTGAATAATGCTTTTCTGCGCTGGGGTTCGGAGGAACTGAAGAAGAAGTACCTCCCGCAGCTGGCAACAGAGAAGTTGGGAGCCTACTCGCTTTCGGAATCGGGTTCGGGAAGCGATGCCTTCTCTCTGCGTACCCGGGCAGAAGATAAAGGTGACCACTTTGTACTGAACGGCCAGAAAATGTGGACTACCAACGGAGGCGAAGCCGATATTTTTATTATCTTTGCCAACGTAAATCCCGAACTGGGTTATAAGGGGATTACCGCCTTTGTAGTGGAAAAAGATTTCGAGGGTTTTTCCGTGTCCAAAAAAGAGGACAAGCTGGGCATCCGTGCCAGCAGTACCTGCGAACTGGTGCTGGACAATTGCATCGTTCCCCGGGAAAATGTACTGGGCGAGATTGGGAAAGGATACAAGGTAGCTATCGAGACGCTGAACGAAGGTCGGATTGGCATTGGGGCGCAGATGCTGGGCATTGCGGAAGCAGCCCTGCAGTATGCCATGAGCTACTCCCTGGAGAGGGAACAATTTGGTAAACGAATTGCCGAATTTCAGGGAATTCAGTTTCAGATTGCGGAAATGGCCACCCGGCTGGAAGCTGCCCGTTTGTTGGTGTACAACGCCGCGCGCCTGAAAGAAGCTGGGAAGAGTTTCCTGAAAGAAGCAGCCATGGCCAAATTGTTTGCTTCTCAAATGGCGGAGCATATTACCTCCAAAGCAATCGAAATTTACGGTGGCTACGGGTACACTAAAGAATATCCCGTGGAAAAGTTGTACCGGGACGCCAAAATCGGCCAGATTTACGAAGGAACTTCCAATATGCAGCTTCACACCATTGCCAAATATTTACTGTTTAAAAAATAAAAAGTTGAGCGGGGACTTCCTCCGGGGAGTCCCTTATTTTTTGGTTTGGAAAAATTGGAAGCCGTATTTTTTGAATTGAATTTTTTTACCACAAAATGAAATGTTAGATTAAATGTAAAATTAAAAATGTAAAATGTAAAATGAAAAAAGCTGCGGTTATTTGAAGTTTGTTACTGGTAGAGAAAATTTGTTTTATTCAACTTAATCTGTTTTGCAATTTGCTGTTTGATTTCTGTTTTGTTGTGAAGAATACGAGGGAAAACAAATGAAACGGGTTTACGCCATTTTTCTGATTCTGGGGATTGGTTTTCAACTCCTTTTGGCCCAGGAATTTGCCCGCTATTTTACCGATGCTACCCTGCGAATCGACTATTTCCATGTGGGCAGTCGGGAGGCAGAATCAATTGTTCTGGATCAGTTGTACCGTACCGAAGGATGGCCCGGCAGCCAGCATAATCTGGTGGATACGCTGAATCTGGGAATGTACCTGGTAAAGGTGTACAATGCTGCCACCAATCGCTTAATTTTCAGTTACGGATACAGCACACTGTTCAACGAGTGGCAGACCACTCAGGAAGCCATCCGGGGCGGTAAGAAGGTCATTCACGAGACGGTACGCATTCCTTTTCCCAAACAGAAGGTAGTGGTAGAATTCTACCGCCGGGATAAACAGAATCTGTTTACCCGGCAAATCGGTGTACTCACCATCGATCCCCTTTCCGATGCCATCTCGACCGAGGATCGCGCTTCCGATGTGATGGTAATTCCCATTCAGGAAAAAGGAGATGCCACCCATCATCTGGATATTGCCATTATTGCCGATGGATACACGCGCTCGCAAAAATCCGATTTTGAGGCGGATGCACGACGCCTGGTAGGGCGTTTGCTTCAGGTAGAGCCGTTTCGTGCCTATGCCGAGAAAATCAATGGTTATGCCTTGTTTCGTCCTTCAGCGGATTCCGGAACGGATGATCCTCGCAAAGGGGTGTTCAAAAATACCGCCATTAACACCAGCTTTAACACCTTTGGTTCCCAGCGCTATTTAATGAGTTTCGATAATCGTAGCATTCAGGATATCGCCTCGGCGGTACCGTTCGATGCCCTCTTTTTAGTGGTGAATACCACGCAGTACGGCGGCGGAGGTATTTACAACCTCTACGCCTGTACTGCTTCAGACAATCGCTGGTCGGAATATATTTTTGTGCACGAATTTGGTCACAGTTTCGGGGGATTGGGAGATGAGTACTACACCAGTGATGTGGCGTATTCCGATTTTTACCCGAAGGGCGTGGAACCCTGGGAACCCAATGTGACTGCATTGCTGAATCCCCCAAAAGTAAAATGGCAGAAGTTTGTCACACCGGGTATTCCCATTCCCACACCGTGGGACAAACAGAAATTTGATGAGAGAGAAAAGAAGTACCGTCAGAAGTTGCGGGAATTGCGTGAGAAAAACGCTCCGGAAGAGGAGATTGATCGGCTGCGTAATGAGCAATCCCGCTGGGTGGAGAACTTTTTTAGCCATCATAAATATCGTGATGTGGTGGGAGCTTTTGAAGGAGCGGGATATGCCTCGCAGGGGCTTTACCGTCCGGCATTGAACTGCATCATGTTCTCCCGCGGGAATATTCCTTTCGAC
>JALWDQ010000186.1:0-4808 GCA_027039625.1 Calditrichia bacterium
ATATTATTACTTTTTATTCGTGTCCATTCGTGTGATTCGTGGGCAAATACAAATTCTTTTAATTCGTGGGCAAAAATCCATTGGTAAACGCTTTTTTGTGTGATTCGTGGTTGCAAAATACAATTCAAAATTGTTTCCGTTGTTCTTGCGGGATTTAAAAATAGTTCAACCCAATCCAACCTAATTTTATGAGTCGTGTTGTTATTAAGATAATTTAAAGGTTGCTGAGCGAGGTAACGGAAGGTTTGCCTTCCTTAACCCGTTTGTGGTACAAAAATAGGAACACATGGCTCGAATACGTTTGAGATTACCCTGGTTGCCCGCCGGGCAGTTAACTACTTTTCGGACCATTGAAGCTTACAGAAAGAATCAGTGGACCAGAGCCAGAACAATTTTCACTATTTCTCCAATTTTTCTGCCAGCCGAATTAGAGCCGCTTCCAGCACTCCGGCCACAAAGAGTAATGGAACCACGTACTTCCAGTACAACGGTAGCAATTCACGAAATGTTTGATGCGCAGCATCGAATCCCTGACCGGAAAGAATAACCAGACCCAAACGCAATCCCAGCGAAAAGCTAATCCAGGCAGCCGGAAATTCCAGCCAGGCAATGGGATTAACCAGCAAATGCCAGATGCCTTTCCAGCCCATCATGTCGTATCCAATCACCGCCACATTGAATCCGGTAAAGAATGCAAAAAACAGAGGCATTATTACCATATAACCGGAGATAAACCCGGTAAAAAGAGAAATATTATTCAACGAAAAAATAATCACAAAAATGATGGGGAACCCCCATTTGGTGTTCAGGAAACGGTCCATCACCCGGCGCATCCAGCGGGGATACACCAGAAGAAACCGAATGTTTTTATCTACGACTGAAGGAGCAACATAAATTCCCAGCAGAAAAAGTACTGCTGACACAAAAATGTAACTGAATTCTATTTGATTAAATAAATCGCTAAACATGGCTTTTTAGGAATTCGGATTTATTCCGTAACGCTATATTCAATTTAAGATAGGAAGAAAATAAAGGAAATGTAAAGGCAATTTAAGAATTAGTGATAAAGTGAAGGGAGGAACGGGATTTTATTCGTAATAAAAAACATCTCCCGTTTCGTACTGTTATGAAGCAAAAAGTTCAAAATATCAATGAATTACTGGTGAAAACATGATTATATTAACCAGAAAAACAGGGATGGTTATATGCGAAGGCGCTTTAGCAGCCAGTTTCTGGGAATGAATTCGACAGTGGTTTACCGGAACGGTGCGGCGTACGTGATTGATCCGGGAGTGTTCCCCTGGGAATTGGAGCGCATGCAGGAATTTCTACAACAGCAGGCCTTGCACCAGGTGCAGATTCTTTTCACCCACACCCACGGCGACCACATCTCTGGCTGGTACGCCTTTCGGGAATACCCGGCGTATGGTCATGAATCGATTGCGCAGAAAAATTCCACTGTGCGCCATAACGATGTGCGATACATCCGTGGAGTGTACCGCAAACAACGGATTCCCGATCTGGACCAATTGCAATTTCCCGAACCCATTCACCTGTTAGCAGATGGGGAAGTTCTGGAGCACCCTCCCTTTTCGGTTGTTTTTTACCACGTTCCCGGTCATGCCATCGACCAGAGTGTAATTGTTGTTCCCGAGGAGCAATTAATGTTTTCCGGTGATATGCTCATCCAGTCTCCGGTTCCTTTTGTGCTCCATAGTATGTGGCAATATCGCGCCAGTCTGGAGCGAATTCGTTCTCTGGTAAACCAGTATCAGGTAGCATGTTTAATTCCCGGGCACGGAAAGCCAGCGCGGGATCGGGAAGAGATTCTGGAACGCATTCAACGGGAGAGTGATTATCTGCACCGCTTAACAGAGCGCGGCATACAACTATACCGCCAGGGCATTCGGGGGGATGATTTACGCGAACAGCTCTACGCTCTGGAATCCCGATTTACCCGGCTCCAGCCGCATCAAACCAATGTGCAGACTTTTTTACGAGAAATCTCCCGGTGGCTGGGGGAGGAAGAGGAACAAGCAGGGTAAAAGTGTTGGAGAAAAAAAATAGCGAAGTGGAAGCAAATATTTCGGGAGATATTGGTTTGCCCATTGTACATACAGCATTTTTTGAATATGCAGAATACCGCGGAGCGTTGATACGTTTACCATCAGTTCATTAATGAGATTTTCCCTCCTGCCTGCGCATGATGTGGGGACTCTTCTTGCTGCTTACGCAGGAGATTGAAACTTTTCGTCCTCTTTGCACAGTGTATCGAGATTCTTCGCTCCGCTGTTGGTTCGCTTATAATGCAAGGATACAGTAATCAGCGAAAAAATTGGTAAAGTAAAAATTTAATCACTTAATTTTTCCAATTGATTTTTTATATTTTATCTGAACAGCAATTTTTAGCGAAAGGAGACTGAGAATGCGGAAATTAATGGTGTTCTGGATAATTCTATTTGCAGTAAGCCTCCGGGCGGAAAATGACGAGCTTACTGAAAGATTGCATAAAATGGCGGAGGCGAGCCGACAGTTTTACACCATAGAGCGGGAAAACTTTGTACGTCATTTTCCAGCTCTTCAAAAGGCGATGAATCCCGATTCCTCGGATTATGATCAATATTATTACCATTTGAATTTTGACATTTCCACTTCGCCTTGGAATCTTACAGGAACGGTGAACGGTCATTTTCGCAGCAAAGTGAATGGGCTGACCGAAATTAAACTCAATTTCGACTCCCGGGAAGACATTGGAGGCTGGCAAAATCTTTCGGTTACCGGAAATGTCTCTTCCTGGACCCTCTCGAATTGGGTGCTGCGGGTGCAACTGGACCAGGTATATAACATGGGCGATACTTTTTCCATCACAGTCCATTATTCGGGCCTTCCCCGCAGTAGTGGATTAATGGGATTCAGTTTTGATTACAATCAATTTAACGATCTGGTGATTTCCACCTTAAGCGAACCATATCTGGCACAAACCTGGTGGCCCTGTAAAGATGATCCGGCAGACAAAATGGATTCTGCTCGAATTGATATTACGGTACCCACAGGGTTGGTTGCTGCTTCGAATGGTGTGCTGGAAGCAGTTTCCAACAACGGCAACGGAACCTTGACCTATCACTGGAAGGAACATCATCCCATTACCACTTACCTGATCTCGCTGGCTATTTCTAATTACGCTACTTTTACCGATTCTTTCGAATATTCCCCCGGTCAATTTATGCCCATTCAATATTATGTATATCCCGCAGAACTTACAACCGCCCAGTTAGCTTTCCAGAAAATCCCCCAGATGTTGCAGGTGTACAGCAATTTGTACGGATTGTACCCTTTCTGGGACGAAAAGTACGGCCAGGCGGAATTTGAATGGGGAGGTGCCATGGAGCACCAGACCTGTACCAGTATTGGGGAAGTAACCGAAACCTGGGAAACAATCTATGCCCACGAATTATCGCATCAATGGTTTGGCGATCTGGTAACCTGCCACGATTGGGGACACATCTGGATGAACGAAGGATTTGCCACTTACAGCGAAGCGCTATGGGTGGAATCGTTTTATGGAACTTTTACTTATTTTGACTATATGAATAATATGTTAAATTTCCTTTCTTCCTGGGGAGAAGATCCGGTGTTTCGCTATTACATTGATGATCCCTGGTACATCTTCGATTGGACGGTGTACGCCAAAGGCGCCTGGGTACTCCATATGTTCCGGCACATGATAGGCGACTCGCTGTTTTTCGAAATCATGCACGATTATCCCAATGACCCCACATTTAAAGACAGCACGGTGACCACCGAACAATTCCGGGATTTTTGCGAATCGAAAACCGGGATGGATCTGGATTGGTATTTCCAGCAATGGATTTACGAGCCGGGGTATCCGAAATATCAATGGGGGTGGGATAAGTACGAAAGCAATGGTCAGCATTATCTATACGTGAAGATTATTCAGGAAAGCTGGCAGGTAGCACAAACTCCTGTACCCGTATTCAAAATGCCCCTGGATCTGGCTATTCAATATTCGGATGGGTCCCGGGATACCGTAACCGTCTGGGATTCCCTCCAAGTACAGGATTTCCACATCCCGGTGCCGAAAACACCTACCCTGGTGCATTTCGATCCCTTAAACTGGGTTTTAAAAGAAGCTACTTACATTCCGGTGAGCAAACTCCACACCCCAGTTTATCTCGCCCGTAAATATGCGCTTTATCCCAACTATCCCAATCCCTTTAACAACAGTACCCGTATTCCCTTTTCTCTGGATACCAGCGGACATGTGGTAATTAATATCTACGATGTAAACGGACGTTTAATTAAACATCTGGTGGATAGGAATTTTACCCGGGGAACTGTGGTAACCTGGAATGGTACGGATGATCACAATCTTCCGGTAAGTTCCGGTGTGTACATCTATCGGATTCAGGTGAACGGGTGGGAAAGCAGCCGGAAGATGCTTTTGGTGAAATAGAATTTGCCTGTTGTGCTAATAAAATGAGTAGATATTCTTTCTTTGGTTTGGTTATTGAACTGTGGCAGGAATATGTTATTTTGAAACCTGCACCGGAAACATTTATCACCCGCGGGTGAAAGAGGTTGTTTTGTTACCTAACGAATCTGGAATATTATAATTAATGGGAAAGAGATTATTGAACCGAACTTTCACCATTGATAAACTCACTGAGCTTGGAGAGTTGAGTTTCGGTGTCATGCAGGGCAATAGTTTTTAGTATAACAGGTAAAATCGCATTTTTCGAACTACCTCTGGAACTGGATGCTGGATGCCAGATGCCAGTATCCGGTTC
>JALWDQ010000187.1:0-4793 GCA_027039625.1 Calditrichia bacterium
GTTTGGGATTTGTTATTTGGGATTTGTTATTTGGGATTTGTTATTATTTGTTTTGAAATTTGTAATTTTATATTTCGTTGCGTTCGTTGCGCGCGCTACGGTTTTTCAAAAATTGTCATTTGGGATTTGTATTTTGGAATTTGACTTATGAGGTTTCGCTTTCCCAGCATCCTGTTCCCCCGGTACCGAGATATTTCACTCCTTCCTTGTGTAAATTCTAATTCTTCCGTAAGTTTAAAGCTGATTTTTTACCCAATTCGACTAAAACAGGAGTCACCAGAGTGGAAGAATTAAATCAACTGATTCTACAACGACGCGAAAAGTTGCAAAAGCTGAGAGACATGGGCATCAACCCCTACCCTTATTCCTTTAACCGCACCCATACCAGTCAGGAAATACTGGAGCACTTCCCGGAACTGGAAGAGAAGGAAGTTTCTGTAGCGGGACGCATCATGTCCAACCGCCGCATGGGTAAAGCGGCTTTTTTCCATATTCAGGACATGTACGGCCGTATCCAGATCTATCTGAAAAAAGATGTGGTGGGGGAGAAAACTTTCGAAGTGTACAAATTGCTGGATATTGGCGATATCGTGGGGATTACCGGTAAGGTATTTAAGACCCGCACCGGGGAAATTACCGTGTTTGCCGAAAAACTGGAAGTCCTCACCAAATCCCTGCGTCCCCTGCCCATCGTGAAGGAAAAAATTGTGGATGGGAAGAAAATTGTTTACGATCCCTTCTCCGATAAAGAATTGCGCTACCGGCAGCGTTATGTGGATTTAATCGTCAATCCCGAAGTGCGAGAGGTATTTATCAAACGCTCCCGAATCATTACTGCCATCCGGGAGTATTTAAACGAACACGGGCTGCTGGAAGTAGAAACCCCCATCCTTCAGCCGTTGTACGGCGGGGCTACCGCCCGACCTTTCGTTACCCACCATAACGCACTGGATATGAAATTGTACCTGCGTATCGCTAACGAATTGTATCTCAAACGTCTGGTAGTCGGGGGGCTGGAAGGGGTATACGAATTTGCCAAGGACTTCCGCAACGAGGGGATGGATCGGTTTCACAATCCGGAATTTACTCAGGTGGAACTTTACGTCGCCTACCGGGATTATTACTGGATGATGGGATTTACCGAGAATATGATTTCCAGCGTTGCAGAAAAGATTCTGGGTCGCACCACCTTCGAATATCAGGGAAAATGGATTGATGTCACCCCGCCCTGGCGGCGGCTCCCGCTCTTCGAAGGAATTCGAGAATTTACCGGGGTGGATATGTCGCAGATGAGCGAGGAGGAACTCCGCAAGGCAGCCGAAGATCTGGGGATTCCCGTGGAAGATGCCTGGGGCGCCGGAAAAATTATCGATGAAGTATTCGGGGAATTCGTGGAACCCAAACTCATCCAGCCCACGTTTGTTATCGATTATCCGCTGGAGATGTCGCCGCTGGCCAAAAAGCATCGGAACAATCCCCGATTGGTAGAACGCTTCGAACCCATCATTGCCGGGAAGGAAATTGGTAACGCCTTCAGCGAACTGAACGATCCCCTGGACCAGCGGCAGCGTTTCGAAGCCCAGATGGAACTGCGGGCGAAAGGGGACGAAGAAGCCCAGGTACTGGATGAAGATTTCCTGCGCGCTCTGGAATATGGCATGCCACCCACCGCCGGGCTGGGGGTGGGCATCGACCGGCTGGTGATGCTGCTGACCAATCAGCCTTCCATCCGGGATGTGATTCTCTTCCCGCACATGCGACCGGAACGCTGATTTTTCGGAAAATAAACAATCGATCAGAATCCAATAGATAGAAAATATGAATTTTGAATTTTTCATTGCCAGACGCTATTTTAAATCCAAGCGCAAAACAGGATTTATTTCCATCATTACCTACGTTTCCATCGTAGGGGTTTTAATCGGCGTGGCGGCACTGGATATTGTCCTTTCCTCCTTCAACGGTTTCGAAAACGAAGTGCGGACCCGCTTAATTAATGCGGATGCCCACATTCAGGTACGGAAATTCTATGTGGAAGGCATCGAAAATTACCAGGCCATTGCGGACACCATTCGGAAAATTCCCCATGTAGTGGGAGCTTCCCCCGTCATTGTGCGGGAAGGGGTGATTCGCTCCAGGGACAACAACCAGCCCTGCGCCATCCGCGCCCTGGACCCCGCCACCATCGGGCAGGTAAGCGATTTGCCCAACAGCATTGTTTCCGGGAAATTTAATCTGGGAATGGTTCAAACCGAGAACGGGCGCACCCTGCCAGGCATTGTACTGGGGCGCTATCTGGCAGAGAACCTGTTCATCTTCACTCCGGGGCAGATTGTCACCCTGTTCATCCTGCCCCAGGATGCCAGCGTCCTTTCGGCTCCCCGGGTCAAACAGTTTGTGGTTACCGGCATCAGCGAAATCGGGTTTTACGAATACGACAAGGTGATGGCCTACATCTCCCTGGAAGCCGGACAAAAGCTATTTCGCATGCCGCACACCGTTTCCTGGATCGAGGTCAAACTGGACGACTACAATCTGGCGGGAAAAATCGCTCCCATCATCGAAAAAAAATTAGGCGGCTATCCCTTTGTGGCGCGTACCTGGTTCGAGCTAAACCGCAGCCTGTATAGCTGGATGACCATCGAAAAATGGGGCGCTTTTCTGGTACTCAGCCTCATCATCATGGTGGCAGCATTCAACATTGTGAGCTCCTTGATTATGATTGTGATGGAAAAGACCCGGGAAATTGGTATCCTCAAAAGCATGGGTGCTACCTCCAAAAGCATTATGCGCATTTTCCTGTTCGAGGGCACCATCGTGGGCATTCTGGGAACCAGCCTGGGGAGCCTCATCGGATTCACCGTGTGCTATGTTCAGGAGCGTTTCGGGATTATCCGCCTGCCCTCGGATGTCTATCTCATCGATAAACTGCCCATGCAGATGCACCTGACCGACTTTGTGGCCATTGCTGTGGCAGCCATCTTCCTGTGTCTGGCGGCCTCGGTGTATCCCGCTTACAAAGCCTCGCGGCTGGAACCGGTGGAGGCTATTCGCAATGAGTAATTTTAGAGGGAATAAAAACGAGCAGCAGAGCGAAACATCTGGATTACCCTAAGCATGGTGCGGAATTGATTTTATTCAAAACTTAACGTGAAGTAAGAAAGTTCATGAGCGTAAAATCCGACATCATTCTGCAAGCCCGGGGAATTGAAAAACATTACCAATCCGGGCCAGAGATTCTGAAAGTACTGAAGGGGATTGACCTTGACATCCACCGTGGGGAAATCATGGTGATTATGGGACCCTCGGGTGTGGGCAAGAGCACCCTGCTCCACATTCTGGGCACGCTGGATAAACCCACAGCGGGCACCTTGCACATCGATGGCAAAGACATCTCCCGGATGCGTCCGCTGGAGATTGACGCTTTTCGGAACCGCCATATCGGCTTCGTTTTTCAGTTCCATTACCTGCTGCCCGAGTTTACCGCACTGGAAAATGTGCTTATTCCGCGCATGATTGCCGGTGCGGACTGGAAGAACGAGGTGCCACGTGCCCGGGAGTTGCTGGAAGAAGTGGGGCTCTCCGGACGTCTTCACCACCGTCCCTCGCAACTTTCCGGAGGCGAATTGCAACGCGTGGCCGTGGCCCGCGCCCTGATGAATCGTCCCAGAATTGTGTTTGCCGATGAGCCCACCGGAAACCTGGACAGCCGCAACAGCCATGCGCTATTCGAACTGCTGCTCAATTTAAATCAAAAATACCAGCAAACATTCGTCATCGTGACCCATAACGAAATGTTTGCCGGGCAGGCAGATCGGGTCATCCATTTGCTGGATGGTAAAATCGAACGCGAAGAGCGGTAACCGCTTCCTGCGAGGAGATAGCAACTGTCCGGAAAACTGGAGCTATTTTAAAAAGAGCAATTTCAATTCCGTGGCCCGGTTAATATTTTCATTGAACCATTTTTTCTTGAACAGCGCTCATTTTTCATCGCGAACATGCGAAAAAATTCCGTTCCAGAACGCCAGGACGTAGGGTAAACCTGAAAATGGTTCTCAAACAGACGATGTCTCATCTGGAAACGTTCTTTCGAAATTTAAACTTTTGCCCTAACAACCGGTGTTTTTCTAATCGTTTATTTTGGTGAATTCAATCCGACATGCAAACGCGCAAACAGCCAACGGACGAAATTGATGTGCAATACGTGAAAGGGGTGGGGGAGGCACGGGCACGGATTCTCAAAAAGCACGGGATTCACACCGTCCAGGATCTGCTCAATCACATTCCCCGGCGCTATCTGGACCGCCGCACCATCACCCCCATCCGGCAGGTGCGGTTCGACCAGGAGGTTACCGTAATTGGGAAAGTGATGAAAAAAGAGATTGTCCCGCGCCCCAAACGCCGCTTGATTGTCCGCATTTCCGATGGCACGGGCATAATCGAAGGCGTCTGGTTTAATCAGGTGGCGTATTTCGACAAACTTTTTAAGAAGGGGATGGAAGTTGCCTTTAGCGGCAAAGCCACTTTTTTCCGGGGCTGGCAAATTGTGCATCCCGATTTCGACATCATTGAGGACTCCCGGGAGCCGATGAACACCGGGCAGATTATTCCCATGTATTCCAGTACCCAGGAGCTCACCAGAGCGGGATTGAGTTCCCGGGGATTTCGCCGCATTATCCGCAATGCGCTGGAGAAATACGGAGAGCGCATCCCGGAGAATCTTCCCGAATCCCTTCGCAAGCGCTATCGATTGCTCCCCCGCCCCGAAGCCTACCGTCATCTGCACCTCCCGGAAA
>JALWDQ010000188.1:0-1547 GCA_027039625.1 Calditrichia bacterium
TAAAGAAGCAATTCAACAAATTGCATCAGTAGAAAAATTGGAAACCCTGTTGGAAGCAGCCAAGATGGCAAAATCGCTGGAAGAGTTTGTCGAGAAGATGAAATGATTGGTAAAAAATTTAAAAATGAAATTTAAACTGGATAAAGGGATACCAGAAAATCCCAATGTTGGACAAAAATTTTACAATGAAAACTTTCATCCAGATTAGATTTGATAGCTAATAAGCTTTAATTTTGGTATTAAAGGCATTTTTACAGGTTCATTCGAACATTTGTGCAACATTGTTTTATAGATACGCACATTTTTCTTATTTAATTTTGAAGAAAATAGGTTGTTGTAAAAAATTTCTGTCCTATAGGATAGAAAACTGAAAATAACCTCGAAAATTTTTTTTTCAGAAAGGATTTTATTCCTTGTATTGAAAAATTCCCCTATTTTACTTAAAATTTATCAATTAACAACTTTTCATGGAGTAAAAGAAACTTCTGGGAGGAAAAATGTCAGAAGACGCTGCCTGGAAAGAAGCTCTCACTCATTTGTTTCGGGAATTCATGGAATTTTTCTTTCCTCACATTGCTGCGGATATTGATTTTTCCTGTGGGTACAAATTTCTGGATAAGGAGTTTCAGCAGATTGTGCGGGGAGCGGAGACGGGACGTCGGATAGTGGATAAGCTGGTACAGGTGTGTTTTAGAAATGGGGAGAAGAAGTGGATATTGATCCACATTGAGGTGCAGGGCGGAAGGGAGAAAGACTTTGCAGAGCGGATGTTCATCTACCGCAATCGTATCTTCGATGTGTACCGTCAAAATGTGATTAGTCTGGCGGTATTAACGGATCGGAGTCCTTCATACCGTCCCAATCGGTATGTGAGTGATCTTTATGGATGTGTGGTGACATTTGAATTTCCGCTGGTGAAAATCATTGATTATATTCCGGAGGAGGTGGAGAAGCAGGTTAAGGATAATGTGTTTGCCCTGGGTGTATTAGCTTATTTACGGACGCTGGAGACGGAAGGGGCTTATACGGATCGGTATCGCTGGAAGAAGGAGTTTTTGATTCGCTTATATAAACTGGGGATGAATCGGGAAACCATAGCAGCGCTTTATAAGTTTATTGAATGGATCATGACTTTACCAAAGGAATTGGATAGTCAATTAATTGATGAGATGTTTAAAATAGAGGAGAAGGAAGGTATGTCCATTTTATTTTTAGCAGAGCAGCGAGGGTTAGAAAAGGGATATGAGAGAGGAATAAAGGAGGGTATCCAGCAGGGTATCCAGAAGGGTATTCAGAAGGGTATTCAGAAGGGTATTCAGAAGGGTATCGAGCAGGGTATCAGGCAAGGGATCCAGCAAGGAGAACTGAAAGGTAAACAGGAAATACTTCGGAAAGTAATTGTAGATATGCTGGAAATGAAATTTCAGTACGTGGGAGAAGACGTTAAAGAAGCAATTCAACAAATTGCATCAGTAGAAAAATTGGAAACCCTGTTGGAAGCAGCCAAGATGGCAAAATCGCTGGAAGAGTTTGTCGAGAAAATGAAA
>JALWDQ010000189.1:0-1547 GCA_027039625.1 Calditrichia bacterium
TTTTGGCTGGATGAGCATGGCGCAGGTGTTAAGCATTCTGGCGATTCTGGCGGGTTTGGGCTGGGCCTGGTACCTGAAACGTAAATTTCCTCCAAAAACCACCTGAATTTTTTTCAGAACTTACAGGAATCCGGGGCGGGATTTCGGGAAACGATTACCGGTTTCCCAGATAATGAATTTTCACCGTGGTAATCTGCTGCCCGTTTTCGGCGCGCAGGAAATACGTGCCATTTGCCAGGGAGGAAGGCATTCCGCTACCGGGATTCAACAGAAACTGATGTATTCCGCCGGATAAATGTCCCTGAAATAGGGTGGTAATTCGTCTGCCCAACACATCGTACAGGGAGAGGTTTACCGTTCCAGAGGCAGGTTGTTCGACCTGCACCCGGGTAGAGGTGCGAAAAGGATTGGGAAAAGCGGAAAGATGAAGAGTTTGTGCAGGGGAGGGAGAATCGTCGGGATCATCAATACCGACCAGCAAATTTAATGCTTCCACCGTGTTGTACACCATTCCCTGATAACTCCCCACGCCTCCAATGGCGTACAGGGTGTGGTTCACCACCGCCGCAACCAGATCGCGCCGGGCGGTATTTAACGAAGGTGCTTCCTGCCACTGCAACTCCGTTCCCTGAAGAACGCCCACCAGAACTTTATCGGTCGTTCCCATTTGCCCGAATCCGCCCACAATCCATAAACGATTCCCATCCGTTGCTGCTCCGGCCCCACCGCAGGGAAAAGGCAAATTGGCAACGCTCACCCAAGAGGGAGTGGCAGCATCGTAACGCTCCACCGAACTCATGGGGCCGTAGTAAATCCCTCCTGCCACCACCACCTGTCCGGATGGGGTTCCGGCCATGGCAGAACTTCGGGGGAAATTTAACGAGGCGGGCAGCGTGCTCCAGCTATTATCCTGCGGATTAAACACCACAACCTGATTGCTGCTGGCATTTCCCATGCTGCTCCCTCCAATCAGCCAGATGAGGGAGTCCTTCACTACACTGGTCATTCCAAAACGGGGAACGGGCATTTGGGCTACTGTTTGCCAGTGCCCATCGGCAGGGTCGTACATCTCCACCGCAGAAATTAGCGTGGATTGTTTCTTGCCTCCAAAGAGGTAAATTTTTCCGTTCCACACCTGGGCGGTGGCATATTCCCGTTCGTAATGAATATGGTCGTACTGGGTACTCCAGCTATCCAGCGCCGGGTCGTACACTTCCACTTCATCACAGAAATGGTGTCCCATTTTTCGCCCGCCAATCACCCAGATTTTGCCATCCAGCACCGCTACGGCCATTCCTTTGCGGGCCGTGGGCATGGAAGCGCGATACTCCCACTGTTGAGCCCACCCGGCAGTGAGAAAACATGCAGCAAATACCCAGAAAATCACCCATTTACGCAAAATTTGCATTCTCTTCCCGTTTATCTTCATACGCTTAGCATGCTTCAATTTTTGTGCCATCACATGTGCGGTTTTTTAAGAACTTCCCGCACAACCACGGTATCGTTCGAGGAAATAGTCACCATACGCCGCACCGTTTCGTAGTACG
>JALWDQ010000190.1:0-1546 GCA_027039625.1 Calditrichia bacterium
TGGAATTACTCGGTGACCCTGATGAGGGTTTACCCATTCGTAAAACTATTCGCGAAAGGCTCGTACGCCAGAAAGAAGCGGTAGCAAGAGGTGAACGGGGTGAACCATTTGAGGAAGTGATTCAGCGTCTTGGTTTGAAGTGATGAGTAAGTACCGCATTCAAATTCTGAAAGCAGCATCTCGGGATCTGGAACGATTAGACAAACCTATAGCACGCCGTATTGTTCAACGTATTCACTGGCTATCTGCCAATCTGAACGTGATTCGTCTTGAGTCATTAACCGGTGACCTTGCGGGGTTCTATAAAATGCGTGTGGTGACTATCGCGTCATTTATGAGGTGCTCCAGGTTGAAGAAACCATAGTGATCCACGCGATTGGTCACCGCCGGGAGATTTATCGAAAACAATGAAGAACAACACCACGTTGCCTGACACCCCCTGCAGCCGCCCCCTCCTGTTGGTGCTTCATCAGATGGCCGTGCTTTTTCGTTAGATTTTACCGAATCCTACCACACTCATCTATCCCACAAAAAATTTTGCAACTTTTTTTCGAGAACTTCGTTGGTTAATTTATATACCGAACGGTAGGTATAAAAAGGAGAGTTACATGACGTTAACCCAATCTCAAACGGAGTTGAGCACGAAAGACCGTATCTTTATGACCGCCGCGCAGCTTTTCGGCACATACGGATACGAACGCGTCTCCATCCGCCAGATTTGCGAGGAAGTGGGCGTGGGCAAACCCACTCTCTATTACTATTTCAAGGATAAAGAGACGTTGCTGGAAGAACTGATCGATTACGCCGCCCTGTTGGGGCAGAATCTGTTTCAGGAATTTCTTTCGCCCGGGGATGATTACCTCACCCGCTTTCGGGGAATTATTCGGCTGAATCAGGCTTACGTCAAGCGCTATCCCTATTTTATTCGGTTCATCACCATGCTCAATCTGAGCGCCCTCCCGGAACGCATCCGGCTGAAAATGATTACCATCTATCGCACCCGGTACAATCAAATCCAGGATTTTCTGCTGGAAGGTCGTGATCTGGGATACGTTCCCGAGGACATCGACCTGCACGTGCTGGTCACCTCCTTTCTGGGAAGCATCAACCAGCTCATTTTCATGGACATTTTTGCTCCGGCAGAGTACCAATTTGACGATGGGAAAGTGGAACATCTTTATCGGCTCTGGGCCGAACGTATTTTTCATCAACACAATTCTTAAACAAAACACGGAATCTGAATATGAACACCTTCATTTTTACAGGGAAAAATCCGGGAGACGAAATGGGAATCTGCGGTGGGAAAACCACCTCTCTATCTCGCTCCCGATTTTCCACTTCGCTTCCGGTTATTATTTACAGACCACAACCCATAATTTGCGGAGGTTTCCATGCGCAGTAAAATTTTGCCCATGTTACTGAGCGTCTGCCTCTGGGCATTTTCGCCTCTGTTTGCCCAGAAGATTATTTCTCTTACCTGGAGCGACGTGGTTGGGCTTACCCGCTCCCAGAACCTGGATTTACAGATGAGCTACCAGGACTACCG
>JALWDQ010000191.1:0-4778 GCA_027039625.1 Calditrichia bacterium
AAACAGGGCATCGGCCTGGCGCAGCAGGGCATCCGCCAGGTACTGGGGATTCTGCGTGATTTGCGCCAGTTTGCGAAACTCCTGTACAGCCTCGCGAAAACGGCGCGTCTGGTAATAGCTCCAGGCTAACCCGTAATGGGCATCGGAGGCGTAAGCATGGTTGGGATAAGTTTTGAGAAACGTCTGGTAAGCCCGGGCGGCGGCATCGTATTCTCCCTGATTGTACAGTGCTTCAGCCAGCCAGTACCGGGCATCGGCGCGCAGGGCTCCCCGGGGATATTTCTCCAGATATCGGCGGAAATCCCCCGCCGCCTCCGCATACCGCTCCAGTTGAAACGCACACCATCCCAGTTTAAAGACCACCTCTTCCTGCAGCTCCGGTGCAGCGCCGGTAATCTGTTTCAACACCTGGTACGCTCGCTGGTATTCTTTCAGCCCAATCCAGCAATCCGCTGCCATTTTTTGCGCCACCGGAAGCAAATCGCTATGGGGGAACAGCTCCGTGAGCTTGGTTAAATATTTTAGCGCTTCGCGATAGCGATCCTGCTGGAATTCCAGTTCGGCCAGTTCGTACAGCGCATCGTCGGCAAATTCATTTTCCGGGTGGGTAATCACCAGTTCGTTCAGGAGGCGGGTGGCTTCCGCACTGTTGCCGATATTTTTCTGGCACACTCCGCTGTAAAACAACGCCTTCAACCCGATGGGCGAATCCCCTTTCCCTCCGGAAATTTGATGAAATATGCGATACGCCTCCGGATAATTCTTCTGGCTAAAGTAGCTCCAGCCCAGGGAGAAAAGCGCCTGCCAGTACACCTCGCTGTTGGGAAACTCCCGAATCACTCGCTGGTACAGCTCGCGGGCTTTTTCCACCTTTCCCTGGGCAAACAATGCTTCTCCAATGAGAAACAGTCCCTGGGGTTTGAAGCGGTCCCGGGTGTCTTTCTTCAAACCGGTAAAGGTGCTCTCGATGGCTTTGTCGTACTCACCCAGTTCATAAAAAATATTTCCGCGGATGAAGTAGGCTTCCAGGCTCAATTCATGTTCCGGGAATTCGGAGAGGAGCTTCTGGTACACCTCCAGGGCTTTGCGGGGTTTGCCGCTTTCCTGGTAAATCCAGCCCAGACTGTAATAGGCGTAGGCTTTGATGTCTGCCTGGGGATACTTCCGGATGGCATTCCAGTAGGCTTTTTCGGCTTCCTGGAACTGCCGTAATTTGTAATAGCTTTCGCCAATCCAGTAGTATGCTTCGGCAGAGAGTTCACTCCGGGGGAATTGTTCCGGCACCTGCTGCAAGGTCTGGATGGCACGGTGAAATTCGTTGTTTTTATAGTAAGAAAGCCCCAGGCGGAAGGTGGCTTCGGCGCGCAGGGAACCATCGGGATAGCGGTTTAAATATTCCGAGTAAAGTTGAATGGCTTCGGGATAACGGTTCAGGAAAAAATTACATTCGGCCTGAAGGAAAAACACTTCTTCCTGCAAAGGGGAGTCCGGGTATTTTTGCATGAAATCTTGCAACTGCTTCAGCGCCAGTTCATACATGCCGTCATCGAACAGACCCCGTGCCGTCAGGAAGTCCTGCTTTTGTAGCTTGGAGATTTGGGCAGTGGAACTATGGGGAACGGCGAGCAATACACTTAAAAACAATCCCAGAAATACGCGTTTCAGCATCGGCACACCCCTTCTCGTTTCCGTTTAAAATATAGCGGTTGGAATCAAGTTTGGCAAAGGAAAATCACACATATCCGGGCTCTTCCGTCGGTCATTTCGGTGCAGCAGCCCGAATCTCCGCTCCCCCGTCGTTTTATTCATTTCCCGGAGAACTGAAATCAATTCTCAAACCCATGCCCGTACACTTTTTTCGGGTACGCAACCCCTCGGGCAAACGGTTCGGGTGGTGCTCAAATTCCTTCTACCGCAAATCGCTCAATTCCCAATCCCGATTAAACAGGTGTTTTTCCACCCACTGAAATTCCCGTTTCATCTTGGTCATCTGATGCCGGAGTTCCCGTAGTCCATGCCCTTCGCGCGGAAACGCAATAAAGCGCACCGGGCAGCCCATGCGTTTCAATCCCCGGTACATTTCCAGACTCTGGGGAAACGGTACCCGACGGTCTTCTTCGCCGCATAAAATAAGGGTGGGGGTGCGGGCGTGCTCCACATAGGTGACGGGAGATTTTTTCATGTAGTAATTCTGCCGCAGGTAAGGGGGACCCAGGTGCCAGATTTCCCGAATATACTGCACATCCGTCTGGGCATAAAACGAATACCAGTTAGCGCCTCCGGCTCCGGAACAGGCAGCCCCAAAACGCTGGAAGTGGGTAACCAGCCAGTTGGTCAGGTGCCCACCGGCGCTCCAGCCCATCACCGCCAGATGGTGGGGATCGGCAATACCCTCACGAATCAGGTAATCGATGCCGCTGATGATGTCGTCGATATCCTTCTCGAAATAATGCCCCAGAATGGAACGCATTACCTCATCCCCGTAACCGGTACTGCCCCGATAGTTAGGCTGGAAGATGGCGTACCCGTGGGCGGCCCAAACCTGGGGATAAGTCACCCAGCTACTTCCAAAATAATTGCGGTAGGAGGATTCCGGTCCTCCGTGCAATTGCACCACCAGAGGAAACGGTTTCTGTGCACCGCTGGTGGGAAGAATAAGAATTCCCTCCACGGTAAACCCGTCCGAACTTTGCCAGTGGATGGTGCGGTATTCCGCCAGCGGGAAATCCCGAAGCCAGGGGTTCAACCGGGTAAGCTGTTTACCGGGCAGTTTCTTGGGATGCGCCAGGAACACCTCGTACGGCTGCTGGGGAGTGGAATGGAGATACACCAGTTGATTAACTGCCGGTTGGTAGTGTAAGAATCTGATGCTGTGTTCCCCGCTGGTAAGCTGCTTCACCCCGCCTTTTTTGCGATTCAGGCTAAAAATCTGGGTATTTACACCCATGTTGGCGATGAAGTAAATCTCCGTTCCCTTCCGGTTCCACACGTAACGGAACACCTGGTAGCGGAAATCCGGTAGTAAATCCACCACCGTGCCACTGGCAATATCCAGCAGAAAAATGGAGTCCTGGTAGTAGGTTTCCAGCTGGCTGTTGGCATCGGAAGTAAAGGAGAGGTAGCGTCCGTCCGGCGACCAGGCAAGCTGGCTTTCGGCAATGGAATTGTGGGTCAGTTGTTCCTGGGTGCCATCTTGCAAGTTGAACAAGTAAACCTCCCGCTTCAGATAATCGTCCAGCCGTGGGGTAGGCGCTGCCACCAGCGCAATACGCGACTCATCCGGAGACAAAACAAATTCCCGAATGGAATATTCGGCAAAGGTAAGCTGCTTTTTCTCCCCGGTTGTCCGGTCGTACACCCAGAGTTGCACCGGTTTCTGATTTTCGTCATAAAAATAGGCATCATCCTTTTTCTTCCGTGCCTGTTGTTCCTCCCGCGTTAAACTATCCCGTGCCAGGAAGTAAATCTTCTCTCCGTCCCGGGTGAGCTGAAAGGCCGTGATATCCGCCGGGTGGGCAAACACCTGGTGGGATTCTCCCCCATCGTTAGGAAGGGCAAACAAATTGCGATGTCCCTCGGCTTTGGCCAGATAGTAAATCATCCCTCCGTCCGGAGACCAGCGGGGATGGCTCTGGCTCTGATGCCCAAAAGTGAGTTGAACCATTTCCCCGGTGGCCGTTTCTACCCGCCACAAATGGTACACCCAGCGGTTGGCCACCGTGTCGGCTTCTGCCACGCGAAACAGAACAAACTTTCCGTCCGGCGAGAGGCGCGGTTCGTATGCTTTGTGAATTCGAAACATTTCCCGAAAACCAAACCGGGGCGCCTCTGCCCGGCTCAGCCCAACAATGAGTAATTGCCAGATAACAACCCAGTAAAAAATCCGTTTCATAAGAACCTCGTTAAATTTTCCATTGGTGAATTGCCAAACCTGCTGTAACACTGCCCACAGCGCGTTTTTCTCCCGGAAAAACTTGGCGATTAGATTTCCCGGGTAGCTTGCTGCAACCAGGCTCGTTCCGCTTCATCTAAGAAAGGCGAAAGCACCTCCCGCACCCGGCGATGGTACTCGTTTAACCAGCGACGTTCGGCGGGAGTTAACATTTCCACCGCCACCAATTTCAGGTCAATGGGACACAGGGTGATGGTCTCGAAGGTGTAAAATTCGTTTTCCCCGGAACTGAAGTCCTCATCCTTCACCGTAAGCACCAGATTTTCGATGCGAATTCCGTACGCGCCTTCCCGGTAGTAACCGGGTTCGTTGGACGTTACCATTCCCACTTCCATGGGTACACCAATTCCCCGGTAGTAAGAAATTCCCTGCGGCCCCTCGTGCACATTCAGGTAAGAACCCACTCCATGTCCGGTACCGTGCCCGTAGTTTAATCCCACATCCCACAGCGGTTTCCGGGCAATGGTATCCAGCTGGTTACCGGCGGTGTTGCGGGGGAAGCGGGTAAGCGCCAGCTGAATGTGCCCTTTAAGCACCCGGGTGAAATGCTCCTTCTGCTCCCGGGTGGGACTCCCCAGCGCCACGGTGCGGGTGATATCGGTGGTGCCATCCAGATACTGACCACCGGAATCGAAGAGAAAAATGCCCTGGGGTTGCAGCTCCACATCACTCTCCGGAGTGGCGGAATAATGCACAATAGCGCCGTGCGCCCCGTATGCGGAGATGGGATGGAAACTGGGCCCCTGGTAGTTTTCCTGCTCCCGGCGAAATTTCTCAGCCTGCTCGGCAGCGCTGATTTCAGTAACCCCACCGGCAGGAACAGCCT
>JALWDQ010000192.1:0-1544 GCA_027039625.1 Calditrichia bacterium
GTTTGCAAGTGGCAGGTGAGCATGAGACCTCGGAGGGTCTGCGCAGACCTCCGAGGTCTGGGGCCACCACGCCCGCCCGGCGATGAAGTCGCCGGGCTAGAGAACGGCGCCGGATGATTCCGGCTAGCCCCGGAGGGGCGCTGTTTTTTAGCCGGGGGAATTATCCCCCGGTGTTGGGTGATGACGCGAGCCTGTGGCATACGGCATGCTGTGGGGGGTGCGCTAGCCGCCGCCCGCCCGGCGATGAAGTCGCCGGGCTAGAGAACGGCGCCGGATGAATCCGGCTAGCCCCCAGGGACGCTGTTTCTAACCTCGGTGCTACTGAACACTGATTACTGATGACTGATGACTCGTACTCGCGCCTAGAGGCTGTTATGCACTTTGCTTTCCTCAAAGCTCAGGATCGCCGCATCGGAGGTTGGAATTGGCCGCGGATAACGCGGATAAAGCAGATTTTCGCGGATTTTTCAAACAGTCGCCATGAGCAAGAGCTCACCACATAACGACGAAAATGGGAACGCAGATTTGCACAGATGCTTCGCAGCGCTGATTTGCGCAGATGTTCGTCATGCTGAGCGACCGAAGGGAGCGAAGCATCTAGCGAGCGAAGCGAGCGCCATGCCGTGGTTTTTGCGCTTCGCTAGATTCCTCGGTCGCTTCGCTCCCTCGGAATGACGTCGCGAGGCTCTATTTACGGAACAGATGCCATGCTTTTTCCTCAAAAATCCGTGTCGATCCGTCGCATCAGCGTCATCCGTGGCGAATTGAAACGCTCGCCATCCACAAAATCGCGTGAAACTGGCGATAAGTTCATAACAGGTTCTAACCTCGGCCTGACGACCTCAATCCTAATCCTAATCCTGATCCGAATCCTATTTACAAAGCAGTCGCCACGAGCCACGGCTCGCCGATACCGAGGAAAACGCCTCGCGGCCAGGCTGGCGCGGGAAGCCGATTTCGTCAAGCGTCAAACGTCATGCGTCATGAGCTGACGTTTCACGTTTTACGTTTGACGTTCGTTGTCGTCTCGCTCAACGTAGGCCTGGCGATCTTAATCCTAATCCTGATCCGAATCCTATTTACATAGCAGACGTTCACCTACGGCCTCGGCGTTGCGGTAGGAAGTAGCGGGGGCAGCGGGGCGGGGACGACGATGGTGCCAATAGGAATAAGGACGCGCGCCCGCTTCATCTTATAGACATCAGTTCTATCTGGACGCCCGTCGCGATAATGGTGATAGTCCGTCACCTTGAGTTGGTCTTCTTCCCGCTCCAACACCAGGGTGGCGATGATATTATCGAAATCGTAAATGGCGGTGACGCGATAAGGCTCGAAGGTCGCCAGTGTCTCCCCCCAATCACAATCTTCGGGAGTGCATTTGCCATAAGCGTGGACGGTGAGAGTCGCCCCATCCTTTTGGACGATGATGCGGGTGATGCCCGTTGTCTCTTCATCCACGTTGACCCATTCGCCCAGGAAGTCCTCCACGGTCGCGCCCGGACGAGGCGTGGGCGTAGGGGTGGGTGTGGGGATGGATGTAGGCG
>JALWDQ010000193.1:0-4774 GCA_027039625.1 Calditrichia bacterium
TCCACAGTCCCGTTTGCTTTGCTGTTTTGCAGAGAGGCGCTCCATTCCAGATTGCTGGCACCTATGTTCGAAATGGAAATGGGCACATCCAGAGAGTCGCCTTCGTTCAGCATTTCGTTAATCACTACCGGATCCACCAGAATCACTGGACCTTCTACCGCTACTGCATGCACATAGGTCGAATCCACAGGGGTGTCCGCATCGTTGCTGTACACCAATATGTCTCCGGAATAATCTCCAGGAGTTAAGGGATTGAAGAAAATGTACACCGTATCGCCCGAAAGCGGCGGTAGTACCAGACTGCTGGTATCGGCGGAGAACACCGGATTGTTAATTACAATACTATCGATACGCAGCGTATCTGTACCTATATTATTGACGAAAAGAGGTAGAGAAGGAGTCTGTCCCACAAAAGTTGTATCGAACAATATGGAATCGGGACTGGTGGAGATATCGGGAATTCCCGTAACGTCCAGTCGGACTTTGGGATATTTGTAGGTGGGATTCACCGGATCGTTGCTGGAGATAACCACATTGGCCAGGTAAGTACCTCCGAACAACTGGGCAGCATCAGCCACCAGGGTAACTGCCATGGAATCTCCAGGAGCCAATGTGCCAGAAGTGGGATTCTCGCTCAGCCAGTCCGCTCCTTTGCTAATCTTCACCAGCAACTGGTCGTGAGCGTAGTTCTGGTTGTAAGCAATCTGCAATCCCATGGTTCCGTCCATGCTCTCGATACCATAGGTGGAGGAACCTTGATCATCGATATGTTCGTACACCAGCAATATGGTGGAAGATTCCTGGAAGAGGACTACCTGGAATTTCATGGCTTCGGTACCCTGCGGATAATGACCCCAGTTATCCCACTGGATGATGAATTTGTTTCCAATCTGTTGGGTGTAAATTTCACCACCGGACCGACCATCCAGGTCATCCCAAAATACGGCTACAATGCCGTTGGGATCGGAGGGATCGGGAATTGCCGCATTGCTAAAAGCATTTGCCCAGAAGTTCATGTCGAAGGTAATAAATCCGTTGGTGTTCACCTGAATCTGATTGTAGCTCTGCCCGTAGAATTTCACGTTGAACGGTAGGGTAATCTGCGCCTGACCTTCGTCGTAGGGATCGAAACCACCCGTTGGTTGCAGAGTAACCGGGGTTCCGGTAGTGGAAATATCGGTAAACTGATAGACGGGGCCATTGGGCTCGTCGCTGTCAATCCATTTGTAACCGAAGGGATCGGGACCGCCCGAGCCTTTGGTTTGTTCGCCGTAGGTTGGTTCGAAAGCACCTTTGTTGTACATCGGTGTGTGATGTACCTCCTGCTGATACAGCGGCTTCCAATTCCGGGAGGAAACTTCTTCATCTTCAATTCCTAAAATATTCAACGGGCCAGCTCCTACATTTTTAATAAAGAATGTAGCGCTGTCCGTCTGGTTGGTCATCAGGGAGAAATAAATTGAATCCGGATTGACAGCAATTTCGGGTGAAGCATTCACCCACATGGAAACCATCACCGTATCGGTGGCATTGGTGGTATCGTTTCCGGAAACAATGAGATTGGTTTGATACAATCCGGTAGATAACCCGGTAGCATCCAGATTAACCTGAATAGTGGCGCTGGAATTGGCACCCAGTTCACCGGAATCGGGAGAAACGGTCAGCCAATCCACCTGAGGATCTTCGGTAATGGTGAAGGTAAGGGTGCTCATCAGAGATTGGTTGTTGCTTACGGTAAAGCTAAGGGTGCTGGTGGCATTGACCAACAAGGTATCGCTTAATTGAGTGGGTTGCACCACCATAATGGGATTGGCTCCGGGTACCCCTACGGTAACCAGGTCAATGAGCCAGCCGTAACGGGTGATAGAGCCGTCGGACGAGAGACGGAAGCGGATCTTGAAATTCGGTTCGCCCACGAAGGAAGAGAGGTCGAACACTTCCAGTTGCCACCAGTCGTTCGAAGGAGTAACACTCGAGGTGCCCCAAATGGGATAGCTATCTTCATCGAATCGTTCATCACTGTAATCTCCCTGTCCCATATAGGTGCTGGCAGGGAAAGCCGTCCAGGTAGTTCCGCCATCCGTGCTGTATTCCACGTAACCAAAGTCATATCCACCTTCGGTTTTACAGATCTGGTAAAATGCCAGCTTGGGATTTGTCGCTCCCGTTAAATCCAGAGCACCATTTAGTTCCAGAATGTTTTCATTATTATTATCATAGGCATTCCAGGCACAGGCAGAGCCACTTACCTGAAAATCTGTCGTGGTTGTCCAGTCAATTGCATTGGAAGGAGCGTTGGAAAAGCTTCCCAGCCCGTATTCAAAATCTTCCGTTAAAGGATAGCTGACCGGAGTGTACGCCACGTTGCTGGGATCGGATTCATAAGGAGGTGTTTCGTTATCCACGGCGGTAATGTAGTAAGCATGGGTTCCGCTGCTGGGAGTAAAATCGGCCGAATCGACTGCTCCGGTATCTGTCGAAGATCGTGTGAAAGTAGTCAACAACGTTCCGTCTTCGTACAGGTTAATGGCGGCAAAATCATCCATGGGAGTACCATCCACGTTGGTGGAAGGATTTGTCCAGTACGCCCGGTAACCACGGCTTCCCAGATTCGCAATGGTAAAGTTGGTGGGAGGATTGGGCTTGTGGGCACCGCCTGCCGTCCAGCTGGCTTCCACAGCCATACTGGCGCTGTCCAGACTATCCACCGCCCAGATGGAATAGGTGTACACAGTGCCGTCGTTCAAACCCGTATCGGTATAAGTTTGCACTCCCATAGCGACTGTGTCAATAATACTTCCGTCCCGGGCAATCACAATGCTGAAATTGGTGAGGGGATTCCCATTAATATAGGTTGTGGGATCCGTCCAGTTTAACAACATCTGGGTCGGAGTAGTGTAATCGCTGTAGGCCATGAAGTTTGTGGGCGGTTTGGGATCGTCGGGGTCACCAGCGGCACCGGCAATTCCAAAAGCACACACTTCACCGCTTCCATCGCCAATGGTACCAATAAAAGTGGTATTGCCCGTGCTCAAATCCACCAGACGTAGTTCTGCCTGACCTGCGGTATTATTGTAAGCTGCTAAATACAGTTCACCCGTTTCGGGATTGAAATCCATTCCCTGTGCGTAATTGGCATTAAAACCTGTGTTACCTACCAGGGTGGCGCTTCCAGTACTCGGGTCCAGGGTGTAAATAGCATCATTTACAATGTCGTGGGCATAAATGTTTCCGTAATTATCTACCGCAATGTCGATAATTCCCGGTGCATCGGTGGTGGAACCAATGGGAGTTACAGTACCGGTAGTGACATCCACAGTGTAGAGAGTGGATTTGGTAATATCGGTACTCACGGCGTACATCGTGTTAGAGGAAGCATCATAGCTAATACCCGTCCAGGATTCGCCACTTTGGGGAGTCATGGTTCCAATGGGGGTAACGGTGGCGTTTGCCGTGTCGATAGTAACCAGACTGTTGGTGGTATAATCCACGGCGTAGAATAAACCACCAGGTCCAAAATCACCGGCAAAGAAATCACCAGCGGGAGAGCCCTGAATAGTGATAACGTTTGGAGCGTTCAGGAAAAACTTCAGGAAATTTCCGCCCAGGGCATCGTAGCCGTAGGCAGGTCCATTGGTGCCCCGAAATAAATAAGGTGTAGGAGTTTGGCTCCATTGAGAATGGTGTGCGTGAACAGGAGCTTTCCCAATGGACACTGTCCCGTTAAAATTACGGCCATCCTTGCCTTTTCCGGTGGCCGCTCCTGCAAATCCCCAAAATAATAAGGAAATAAGCAGGGTGAAAAACACAATACCACGTTTCATAATACTACCTCCATCAATTAGATTAACTTTTTCAGGAACAATTTTAAATACCAATTTTTAGTTGTTCCCATAAAATAAATACGATTTGTTATTTTATCAAAATTGTTTAAAATAAAATGTTATAGAACCGTTCATTGTCTAATTTAATATTTTATCTGGAAAAAACAATACCATATTCAATAAAAATAATTTTCCCATTTCTAAGTTTTCACAAAATCTGAGGGTTTTGGGTAACGCATCCCGATTTAATACACCGGAAATCGTATCATCCGTTATCGCGTAGAAAATTTATTCTTTCCATCTCAAAAAATATTTCCGGCTAAATAGTAGAATTTTTCTTAAATATTACGAAACTGACAAGAATTTTTCCTTTGAAAAAAAGTCCGAATTTCAGAAATTAAACCTGATTTATAACTGAATCTCTTTTGAGGCAGGTGCTATCTAATCAAAATGCAGGGAATGCTTTTTTGGGTAGTGATTAGTTGGCATCCCGTGTGTATTAAATGATTTTTTAGTGACATTCCAGCTTAAAGGGAATATGGAGTATTGGGGTGGAGTTTAGAATTCAAAGAAACAAAATGAAAAAAATCTTGATTAATTTTTAAAAAAGTGTAAATTAGTAACTCAGAAGTGAGTTGCGTTTTTCCGGGAATTAAATAGCATCCAATTGGGCCAGATAACAATGGGAATAATGCCCAAAAAACCGTAACGATAGAGAACCGGAGGGATTTATGTTCTCCCATAAATCTTTCGTCTTTTTCTGGATTGCTCTTTTTATTGTTTCCTCCCTTCTGGCAGGTTCTACAGGAAAGATAGTCGGTGTGGTAAAGGACAAAAAGACCGGGGAACCACTTATCGGAGTAAATTTAGTCCTGAAAGGAACAACTCTGGGTGCCAGCAGCGATATGGATGGCACCTTTATTATTTTAAATGTTCCTCCGGGTACTTAC
>JALWDQ010000194.1:0-4773 GCA_027039625.1 Calditrichia bacterium
GAAGAAGTGGAAAAAATGCGGGAACAAATTCAAAACGTGGAGTAGGCAGGTAAAAGGGATTTTCCATGAATACGAAACATCACAACCCACCCTTATTAGTGGCATTTTCCGCCCCTTCCGGCGCTGGCAAAACCACCATTTGTAAAAAATTGGTGGAACGTCACCCGGATTTCAAAATTTCTGTTTCGGCAACGACCCGTCCCCCACGTCCCCGGGAACAGGACGGAGTGGATTACTACTTTCTAAGCGAAGAAGAATTCCGTAATCATATTAAAAACAATAATTTTCTGGAATACGAAAACGTGCATGGGCATTGGTATGGAACCCTTCGCTCCAAAGTGCAGGAGCTTTTAAATCAGGGTTACACGGTGTTGTTCGATATCGATGTCAATGGTGCCCTGAACATAAAAAAACAGTTTCCGGAAGCAGTGTTGATTTTTATTAAACCACCCTCGCTGGAGGAGTTACGACGGCGATTGCTAAAGCGTCATACGGACGACGAGAAAGAGATTGAAAAACGATTACAACGCCTGCAATTTGAATATGAAAAAGCGCGTTTTTTTGATTATATTGTGGTGAACGACGATCTGGACGAGACCATTCGTCGCATCGAAGAAATTATCGAAAGACATCGCGAAAAGGCACGTCATGTTTCCGACTGAACGATTTCGTGGTAAAACGATTCTGGTGGGAATAACCGGGGGAATTGCAGCTTACAAAACCATCGAGCTGATTCGCTATCTGGTAACCCAGGAAGCCGAAGTCCATGTGGTTATGACATCCGCCGCTGAGAAATTCGTCACCCGCCTAACCCTGGAAACGCTATCCCGGAACCCGGTAGGGGTCGAGATGTTCCCGGAGCAACAGTTTACCGGCACTCACCACATTCACCTGGCAGACCGTGTGGATGCGGCTATTATTGTACCTGCTTCTTACAATTTTATTGGAAAAATTGCTTCCGGAATTGCTGACGATTTACTCACAACGGTAGTTGCTGCATTAAAAGCGCCGGTGGTGATTGCTCCCGCTATGAACGTGCACATGTGGGAAAATCCTATTCTTCAGGAAAATGTGACAAAACTGAAAAAGCTGGGTTACCTGATCTGTCCTCCGGAGGAAGGTTTTTTAGCAGAAGGCTACACCGGTATGGGACGTCTGGCTTCGCTTCCCCACCTGGTGCAGTACCTTTATCGAGCCATTCATCCCCAGAGGGCCAGTCTAACCGGGCGGCAGGTTTTGATTACCGCTGGACGTACAGAAGAGCCCATTGATCCGGTGCGCATACTGACCAATCGCGCCACAGGTAAAATGGGATTTGCTCTGGCCTGGGAAGCTTTTGCCCGAGGTGCCCGGGTAATTTTAATCAACGGGAATTCCGATTTACCCTTACCGGTAGAGGTCACCACCGTGCCGGTACAAACCGCTTCGGAAATGTGGAAAGCAGTAGAGAAATATTTCCCCGGCACCGATGTGTACATTAGCAGTGCCGCCATTGCGGATTACACACCGGAAAGTCCGGCTTCCAGCAAACTCAAAAAACAGACCGGCGATTTCATTCTGAAACTCAAACGAACCACCGATATTCTGGGAGAGATTGCCCAACGACGACATCCGCAGCAGGTTATTGTGGGATTTGCGGTAGAGACAAACGATGCAGAGAAAAATGCCCGGGAGAAGCTACACCGCAAGAATCTGGATATGATTGTGCTTAACAATCCCCGGGAAAAAGGAGCAGGTTTTGCCACGGATACCAACCGGGTAACGATTTTCCGCCGGAACGGGAGCACCCGTGAATTGCCATTACTCCCGAAGCTGGATGTGGCATTTCACATTTTCGAGGAGATCGTTCAATTTTTCAAAAAATAACCTATTTGAAACTCAAATGAATCGCGAAATTCTGGAAAAGCTGGAATATTTCTTACAATATTATCGAGATGTTTACGGAAAAGATTTCTTTGTAGATTCCCGGCGAATTGCCCGGTTAGAAGCAGAACTTCCCCGGATCCAGCCCACAATTCCTCCACAACCTCAACGAAAGGCACCTATGAAACAACCTCCTAAAACCAGAACGGAATTCAATCCCGACGAAAAACCCCACACCCCTTTGTGGGATTTCATGCGTAGCATTAATACCTGTACCAAATGTGCTTTAAGTAAAAGCCGTACCAAATTCGTGTTTGGGGATGGGAACGAGCATGCAGACATCATGTTTATTGGGGAAGCACCGGGTGCCGATGAAGACCGTACCGGAATTCCTTTTGTGGGAAGGGCGGGAAAGCTGCTGGATAAACTGCTGGCTCACATTCATCTGAAACGGGAAGATGTGTTCATTGCTAACATTCTGAAATGCCGTCCACCCAACAACCGCGATCCCCTGCCCGGCGAGGTGCAGCAATGCATTCCGTACTTGTACACCCAAATTGAGATGATTCAACCTAAAATAATTGTAGCACTGGGTCGGGTGGCTGCGCAGAATCTTCTGGAAACCAATGCCTCTTTAAAACAGATGCGCGGACGACTGTGGCAATATCGTGGGGTGGATATGATTGTGACCTACCACCCAGCGGCAATTCTGCGAAATGGCGGACTATTGAATCCCACGCTGGAAGATTTTAAATTTCTGGCAGAATTATACCACGAAAAAATACGGCGGGGAAAGACAGGGCATTGATAAAGGTTTTTATCAGTAACCCGATTTCACAGGAGTATTCATGGCTAAGCGCAAGAAAAAAACGGAAGATTTAACGGACGTCCAGTTAGAAGCAGGGGCGCGAGTACCCCCTCAGGCAGTGGAGCTGGAACGTTCTGTGCTGGGCGCCATGCTAATCGACAGCGAAGCTGTGGGAAAAGCGATTGAGCAAATTGATGAACGAGCTTTCTATCGGGAAGCACATCGGAAAATATTCCTGGCTATGGTAGCCCTTTATGAGAAGAATGAACCCATTGATTTGTATTCGGTGAACGAGGAGTTAAAACGCCGCAATGAACTGGATGAGGCGGGAGGATCTTACTATCTGGCTGAGCTCACAGCGGGAGTGCCCTCGGCAGCCAACATTGAGTATCATCTAAAAATCATTCGAGATAAAGCCATGTTGCGCCAGTTAATTACTGTGTGCAACGGAATTATTAAAACGGCTTACGATGAAGAAGAGGATGCTGAGAAGATTCTGGATCGTGCTGAGACGGACATTTTAAGCATTTCCCAGTATTCCCGGCAGAAGAGTTATCAGTGGGTCAAACCCGTTATTTTAGAAACCATCCATGAACTGGAGAAACTCCACGCCACCTCACGGGAAGGAGTAACGGGAGTCCATTCCGGATATCGCGATCTGGACAACATTCTGGCAGGATTTCAGAAATCGGATTTAATTGTTCTGGCGGGACGTCCTTCCATGGGAAAAACAGCATTTGCACTGAATATCGCCCGGAACGCAGCCGTGGAGCACAACGTACCCGTTGGATTTTTTAGTCTGGAAATGAGCAATCAACAACTTGTTCAACGTCTGTTGTGCATGGAAGCGGAGGTAGATTCCCAACGTTTGCGCACCGGACAGTTGCATGAAAGCGAGTGGCCCAAACTCTCCCGCCGCATTGGTCGGCTGGTGGAAGCACCCATTTACATCGACGACACCCCGGCCATGGATGTTCTAAAATTACGTGCCCGAGCACGACGCATGGCGGCCGAACGTCATGTTGGACTGATTATCGTGGATTACATGCAGCTTATGGAAGGCCCCAAAGGAATGGAAAGCCGTCAGCAGGAAATTTCCTACATATCTCGTTCCTTAAAAACCCTGGCTAAAGAGCTGGAAATCCCCATCATTGCACTTTCGCAGCTTTCCCGAGCGGTGGAATCCCGTACCGATCGGCGCCCCACTCTGGCAGACCTCCGGGAATCCGGAGCTATTGAACAGGATGCCGATGTGGTTATGTTTGTTTATCGACCTGAAGTGTACAATATCCCTAATTTTGATGACGAAGAAAAGACACCTACAGAAAACATGGTGGAAATCATTATCGGCAAGCACCGGAATGGCCCCATTGGCTCTGTGAAGCTGGTTTTCCGTAAAAATATTGGTCGATTCGAAAACTACGCCCGGATGGAAACGGCGGAAGAGGTTGGGTTCTAAAAAAGCCCTAGACAGCTACCATTATGTTTACCGCAGATTTTACCTGTTTTTAATCCATAAGAGAAGAGATCAAAGACCAATCAAATTCTTTCCGGATGATCCGCTCCAGAACTTTACGGCTTTTTTGCTTTTTAATCCACATCTCCCAGAATTTTGCAGCTTGTTTACTCTCGAATTCTTTTTGAAATACTAATTTCCAGGGGCGCCCTCTTTTAGTTCATCCCTTTGGTCCGGTATTATGATAATTCAACCGGCGTGCAGGGTCATTGGATATGCCAATGTAATATTGATCCAGTGATTCGGAATAGAGGATATACAGAAAATAATGTTCCATAGAAAACCTGGATTTTTACAATTATTTTTAAATATTTTGAATAGAAATGTTTAATTGAAAGCATAATAAAAAACCTCAGGTGCTCTTTCCCTGAGGTATCAGAATTGCTCCGGCGGAGGGATTTGAACCCCCATCCCGACGGGTCGGGATAACAGCCACCCGCTCATTTCTTCTGTCCCAGACCAATAACAAAAATCCCCAGGCTATTCTTCCCTGAGGATCTCCATTCCTTGCTCCGGCGGAGGGATTTGAACCCCCATCCCGACGGGTCGGGATAACAGCCACCCGCTCATTTCTTCTGTCCCAGAC
>JALWDQ010000195.1:0-1542 GCA_027039625.1 Calditrichia bacterium
CCTGTATGGTGTCCAGCGAAGGAACATGTGCCGCCTATTACAAATATGAGCGCATGGCCTGAAGAACCGGATTTAGCTCGGGAAAAGAAATTGTGTTCGGTTTTTTAAAAGATTGTCAGTAGAATTAAACAATGTTAAAAGCTCTTTGCCAGAAGAAGTGAAATATTTGCTGATTCAAAATAGAAGAGGGGACGATGAAGAACGATAAAATTTTGCTTTCGCACGGTAGTGGTGGCAAACTGACGCATGAACTGATTGAAGAGGTGTTTTTACCTTATTTTCACAATCCCTTACTGGAGCCGCTGGATGACGGGGCGGTTTTTCGGGCTGGTGAAGAACGCTGGGTGATGACCACCGACAGTTATGTGGTGGATCCCATTTTTTTCCCCGGGGGGAATATTGGGACTCTCGCTGTTTCGGGTACGGTAAACGATCTCTCCGTAATGGGAGCTATCCCCCGGTATTTAAGCGTAGGCATGATTCTGGAAGAAGGGTTTCCCGTTGCGGATTTACAGCAGATTCTGGAATCCATGCGGCGCACGGCGGATAAGGCGAATGTTCAAATCATTACCGGCGATACTAAAGTTGTTCCCCGGGGAGCAATGGATAAAATTTTCATCAACACGGCCGGGGTAGGGGAGTTGAATCCGGCGTTCAGTTCGGAGCGCAAAATTTATCCCGGGGATCAGATTATCATCAACGGTACCATTGGTGACCACGGAACCACCATCATGGCGCATCGGGAAGGGCTGGAATTACATAGCGACATTCGTTCGGATTGTGCCCCGTTGAACGAGCTTATCGCCAGTGTAGCAGATTTTGGGCACTCTATCCGCATCATGCGCGATCCCACCCGGGGAGGTGTGGCAACGACTCTCAACGAAATTGTGAAGGGGAGCCAGGCGGGCATCTTGCTTTGGGAAGATAAACTCCCCGTGCGTTCCGAAGTCCAGGGATTGTGTGAAATTCTGGGGTTGGATCCCCTTTACCTGGCGAATGAAGGGAAAGTGTTGCTGGTGGTGGAAAAAGAGGTGGCACCCCAGGTGCTTACACAGCTCCGGAAACATCCCCTGGGAGCCGACGCCGCCATTATCGGGGAAGTAACCGATGCCCATCCCGGGAAAGTTGTGCTGACCACAGAGTTTGGTAGCAAGCGCATTCTGGATATGCTAACCGGCGAGCAGCTACCCCGAATTTGTTAGACGATATCTTTATTGGATGTTGATGATTTTAAAATGAACCGCAAAGCGTAATGAAGGCGTGAAGACCGCCTTTCACAGATTCCAGATTTTTAAAAAACCGTAGCGTCCGAAGGTCCACAGGTCCATAAAACTCCTCTGGAGACTCCTTTGGGAGATCACTTTGGGAACCGCAACGTTCGCAGCGAAATACAAAATCACAAATCCCATTATATCAAAATTTTTATTCGCGTTCATTCGTGTGATTCGGTGCGCCAGGGCAAGGCTGGCGAGTCTCATAAGCTGAAAGGAGCTTATCATGATAATTGCCTGTTTGGTCATGTAGTCGAACGAGCGTAGTATG
>JALWDQ010000196.1:0-4772 GCA_027039625.1 Calditrichia bacterium
TCACCGCACCATGCTCACCCTTCTTAACCACCAGCACCTCCGGCCCCCGGCGTAACAGTTCCCGTGCTGCCACGTGAACATGATTAATTCCGGTTAACTCCCGAATCTCTTCATCATTCAAAATCAACACATCCACGCGGCGAATAACCTCATCCAGCGCCTCCCGTTTACCGCTGATCCAGAAATTCATGGTATCCAACACCGTTAGTCGGGGACGAGCTATTTTATTCAAGACATTGAGCTGCAAATCCGGGTCGATATTGGCCAGAAAAATATACTCGCAATTGCGATACGCCTCGGGAATCTCGGGGTTGAATTTCTCGAACACGTTCAGGTAGGTAAAAAGCGTGTCCCGCTGATTCATATCCGCATAGTAACGCCCGCCCCAGCGAAAGGTTTGACCTTTCTCGACCTTCAAACCTTCCAGATTTACCGAGCGTTCTTTAAGAAAATCAATCCAGGAAAAATCAAAATCTTCCCCCACGACACCAACGACATTCACCGGAGCAAAGAAACTGGCAGCAGCACTGAAATAAAGTGCGGAACCTCCGGGTGAATCGGTTACCTTTCCCCGAGGCGTTTCTACCGTATCCAGAGCAATGGAACCCACAACCAGAATGGACATTTGTCTCTCCGTTCTTTTATTACGCGTGAATCGTCTAAACCGATTTCACCATTAATTTTATTTTGAAAAACTTTCTTCTTTCCTAAAAAGACTTCAGCTCCCAATCGTTACATGCGTTCCGGAGCGCTGACTCCCAGAATGGCAAATCCGTTGGCCAGTACCGTTTTTGTTGCCAGGCACAATCCCAGGCGCGCTTGCGTCAGCTCTTCATCTTCGGTCAGTACCCGGTTTTCTGTATAGAATTTATGAAATGCCGTAGAAACTTCCGAGAGGTACTGGGTAAGCTGGTGCGGTGTGAACTCCTGCGCAATATGAGCCACCATTCCCGGAAACTCAATCAGTTTTTTGATGAGCTGAAACTCCGGTTCGGTGGTTAAGCGATGGAAACTGTGGGCGTTCTGAAAATCCACTCCCTGTTCCCGGGCATTGCGCAAAATGCTACAGATGCGGGCATGGGCGTACTGGTTGTAATACACCGGATTTTCCTCACTCTGGGTTTTAGCCAGCTCCAGATCGAAATTCAGGTGGCTGTCCATACTGCGCATCAAGAAGAACCAGCGCGTTACATCGCGCCCCACTTCATCCAGAAGCTCATCCAGCGTTACAAAAGTCGCTTTGCGGGTGGACATCTTCACCTTTTCCTTCCCCCGGTACAGGGTCACAAATTGGTGAATCAGTACCTTTACCCGGGAAGTATCGTATCCCAGCGCCTGCAATCCCGCCAGCACATCGGGATATGTGGAAATATGATCGGCACCAAAGAGATCAACAATCAGGTCGTAACCCCGTTCGAATTTGGTGCGGTGGTAAGCAATATCCGGCAAGCGATAGGTCGGCTCTCCGGTACTCTTCACAATCACCCGATCCTTCTCCAGCCCAAATTCCGTGGATTTAAACCAGAGGGCACCATCCTTCTCGTAAGCCAGTCCCTTTTCTTTGAAGAACTGAATTACCCGCTCGATATCGCCATTTTCGTACAAATCTTTCTCGTTGAAGAAGGAATCGAATTCAATTCCCAGACGTGCCAGTGTTTTTTTAATATCTTCAAAAATAAGCTGCTCGGCCGTTTCTTTAAAAATCGGACTATCGGGGAAATCTTTCAAACTATCGCCATATTTCTGGTAAATATGACGCGCAATATCCCGGATATATTCTCCCTGGTAGTGGTCTTCCGGGAATTCCACCGTCTCCCCCAGCAACTCCAGATAGCGCAGGCGCACCGATTCGCCCAGCACCCGCATTTGCCGGCCGGCATTGTTGAAATAATACTCCCGCGTTACCTGGTAACCCACCCATTCCAGGAAATTGGCAATGGTGTCCCCCAGAACTGCCTGGCGTCCATGACCAATCGTGAGGGGACCGGTGGGATTGGCACTCACAAACTCCACCTGCGCTGTTTTGCCGGCAGCAAACTGATGCCGGCCGAACTGCTCCCCTTCCTGAATAATATCTGCCACCGCTTCCTGTAAAAAGGTGGGACTGAAGAAGAAATTCAAAAATCCCGGCCCGGCGATTTCCACCCGGGTAATTCGCTTCTCATCCAGGTGCAACTCCTGTAGAATTTCCGTTGCCACTTCCCGGGGATTTCGTTTGAGGACCCGTGCCAGTTGCATGGCCACATTGGTACTTAAATCCCCAAACTTCTCCAGCCGCGGCCGCTCGAAAACGTAGTCCGTTTCCGGAAACCCTTTCTGCTGAAGTACTGCTTCAATCTTTTCCTTTAAATACGATTCAATTTGGTACATCGTCCTCCAACCGTGTTATTTTTGCATCGCCCCACAGGCGTTCCAGATCGTAAAATTCCCGGAAATTCGGGCGGAATATGTGGATTACCACCTCCACAAAATCCAGTAACACCCAGTTCAGGTGCTGGTAGCCCTCTTTGTGCCAGGGGCGGATTCCTTCTTTCTCCAATTCTTCTTCCACAAAATCGGTAATGGCTTTCACATGCAATTCCGACTCGCCGCTAACGATTACAAAAAAATCGGTCACATCGGTAAGCTCTCGCAGATCTAAAATGGCTATGTCCATCCCCTTTTTCTGCCAGGCCAGCCGGGCAATTTTATCTGCCAATTCCTGTGAAGTCATAGAGCTCCTTTTTATTTCCTGATTTTATTCAAAAAAATAATCCTGTGAACCAGGATTTTTCTTTCTTCTCAGCCACACTTCCGGTAATGGGTTACCGAAAGTTCCCCGGCATGGGCGGGAGAAAGAGTTTATTTCTTTAAAAAAGGTTTAAGCGTTTTGTAATCTTTACCCAGAATAACCGAAGCCTCCAGTTGCTTGCTGGGATTCAGCTCCTTTTTTGTACGCTCGGGCGGAATTCCCAGGACTTCTGCCAGTTTTCGGGCAATCTCCATATGCCCGGTGCGGCTAATCACCAGCGATTTATCAACATCCCTACGTTTGTAATTTCCAAAATAAACTACATCGAAACCCTGTTTGCGGAGATAGCGCGAGGTTGTATGGGCAATTTTGTTTACACCGCAACCATTGAGCACTTCCACCTGCGGTTTACCTGTTACCGGTTGAATCAGATCTTCGGGAGCCGGTTCTGGCGGGGACTGCTCAGGTGAAGATTGATTACCTGTGGCGGATGCTGTTTGCTGATTTTTAGCCACCGGAGTGGATGCCCGCTCCGAAAAACGGGAAAAATCCACATTTCTCAGCAGCAGGAACAACACGGCAACTAACACCAAAAATCCTGCACCATACAGTGCCATCCGCAGAGATGCACTCCGCTGCGGGACTCCTCCTCTGGGAGAGGCCTCCTTCCCCTGTTCCAGTTGTTCTTTTATGATTTCTCGGATACGTTTATCGGAAATGTTTCGTCGTGTGCGTCTCGCCAAATTTGCCTATCTCCTATGCCTTCACTCTTATCGCTCGCCGTAATGCTCCCAAATTCGTTACCAGGACCACGAATTGCCGTAATCCCCAAATCGATAGTTGCGATAAGGAGAATAAAGCGGGGAATAATAGTACATATCCGGCCCAATATTTACACCCACCTTAATCAGGCTATTCCGGGTGGGACGGTAGTCCAGTTCGGCGCCACCAAAAAAACGCGTTCCATTGAGAGCGGGATTATTAAAGGAGTTGAACGGGGTGTTCATGACACCCAGATTCACTCGCAGGAAGAGAGGATTCCCCAGGCGAAATTCCATGGTATTCATGTAGCTGTTTACCATCATGCCTCGTCCGCCTATGGCCATATAGGACATGGAAAGACTATGGTGCATGGAAAACCGGGTGGGATCGAACAGGCTAAACATGGAATGTGCCGCATCACTGGCAATGACCTGGGAGATGTTGGGCAGTTTCGCTTGCGATTTAAATTGCGCCCACCCCATTAAGGGGAGAAATACCACCAGTGCCAGAATGACCATCTTTTTCATGTCTCTTCCTCCAGCAAATACGCACATTAAAAAAACCCCGCTAAATGACGGAAGTTCCGGAGAAAATTTAAGTAATTTTTTGGAGAAATGAAAGAATGAATGTGGAATGACATGGAAGAAAACACAAAATCCAAAATCCAACTAACAAATTCCAGACAACAAATCCTAAATTTTAATTTATGAAAAACCGCAATGTCTGAAGGTCCACAGGTCCATAGCTCCAAAGGACTTCAAAGGAGACTCCTTTGGAGGATCCCTGCGGTATAGGGAAATATCTGCCGGTGGGGAAGGGATTTCTCTGCCGGCAGTGTTTTGTGAGCAGTTTGCAGAGAAATTATTCAATAGTATTTTTTGTCTTTTATCTTTTCACGTAGCGTTCGTTGCGGACGCTGCGGTTTATTCAAAAAAAACAAAAACTTTTATTCAAATTTCAAATCCCAAAAAATAAATTCCAAATCACAAACAAAATTCCAAATTCCAAATCCCAAATCACAAACAAAATTCCAAATTCCAAATCTCAAATCACAAAATACAAATTTTTAGGAACTGCAGAGTCAGAAGGTCCATGGGTCCATAGGTCCATAGGACTCCTACGGAGACTCTTTTGGAGACTCCTTGGGGAGAACCCTTTGGGAGACGCAGCGAGCACAGCGAAGACTCAAATTACAAATTCCAAAAGACAAATCCCAAATAACAAAAACAAATTCCAAATCTCAAATAACAAGCATCAAATTCAAAATTTCAAATGATTT
>JALWDQ010000197.1:0-1542 GCA_027039625.1 Calditrichia bacterium
AAGCCAACGCCGCTGTCGCTCGATACGACGGATTGCTTCAATCCATGGTCAATCCCGGCGTGTTGCTCTCGCCATTGACCACACAAGAAGCTGTATTATCCTCACGAATTGAGGGCACTCAGGCTTCGTTGCGCGATGTATTGGTGTATGAAGCCGAACCTACCGTTACAGATGATAAAGACTACAACGATATTCAGGAGATTATCAATTATCGTAACGCGATGGCGTTTGCAGTAGAAACCTTGCAACGCCGCCCAATCTCACTCAATCTAATCAAACGAATCCATGCCATTTTACTCGACAGCGTCCGTGGTCGGCATAAAATGCGGGGAATGTTTCGGGATCGTCAGAATTATATTGGGGCGCCAGGGGGAATCCAACATGCAACCTACATCCCACCGGAACCCCAACATTTGCAATCGCTTCTTGAGAATTTTGAACAATATATGCACTCCCGAGAGAAAGATAAGCTCGTACAAATTGCACTACTTCATGCCCAATTCGAACTAATTCACCCCTTCCTGGATGGGAACGGTCGGGTGGGGCGAATTCTCATCCCCCTGCTCATGTATGACAAAAAAATGCTTTCCAGTCCCATGTTCTACTTAAGCGCTTACCTGGAAGCCCACCGACGAGATTACTACTTCCAACTCCAGCAGATATCCAATACAAATTCTTATAATGAATGGGTCCATTTTTTCCTGAACGCTGTGCGGATTCAGGCATACGATAATATCAGAAAGGCGCAAGCTATCCGCGAACTTTATGAGCAAACCAAGACAGTCCTGGTCTCTAAACTCCGTTCAAAATACAATATTCAGGTATTGGATGCACTTTTTGAACGACCTATTTTTACATCGTCGCGATTTCTTGCCAGCACCAAAGCGTCTCGTCGCAGCGTTCTCCGGATTTTACAGATATTGGAAGAAGAACAAGTAATTCATTCCGCTCGAAAAGGGAGTGGTCGTCGTCCGACAGTTTATATCTTCGAACCTCTTTTACGGATCACCGAGGATATTTGACTGACTTGTGCGTCATAAAGAGAAAATTCTGGCGCACAAGCAAATTTGTAGGCCAAATGTTGCGCACAAAACAACATTATGTTGAACAATGACAGAATTGACTCCGATTTCACGGCGCTACCCCACCTACCCCGCGTACAAGCCCTCGGGCGTGCCCTGGCTGGGCGAGATTCCCGCGCATTGGGAAGTTAGGCGATTGAAGCATGCTGTTGAAATGAATCCTGAAACTCTTCCAGAAGACACGCCCTTCGATTTTCCCATAGAGTACGTTGATATTAGCAGTGTATCTGAATTGGAGGGTATTACAACAACGCAGAAAATGTTGTTTGGCAAAGCCCCAACTCGAGCAAGGAGAAAAGTAAGGGCTGGCGACACCATCATTTCCACAGTGCGGACTTATTTGAAAGCAGTTGCTCTAATCAACGAAACGCGCAACAATCTCGTTGTTTCAACAGGTTTTGCCGTTTTGCGTCCGCAATCCAAATTGGATCCCAAATTTCTATTTCGGTTTGTTCAGAGT
>JALWDQ010000198.1:0-4764 GCA_027039625.1 Calditrichia bacterium
CAGAATATTTCAAAGAGCACTACGAAGTGATTGATGTGGATGGTGTGCGGATTCTGTTTGGCGATGGGTGGGGATTGGTGCGTGCTTCCAATACCCAACCGGTGCTGGTGCTGCGTTTTGAGGCAAGAACACCCGAGCGACTGGAAGAGATTAAAAATCTGGTGGTTAACAAACTGAAAGAATTTGGTGAAATCAAAATTTGACATTAACTGAAGCATAATCTGCCGCTCAAGGGCGAATATTCAAAATAAGAGAAGCAAAAATTTGATTTTGCTGGGATTCAGTGGGGCGAAAATGGATTTTCCCAGACTTTTGTGGAGCGAGGACGAAACGGTGATAGTAAACATGGATATGCCGGTATGTCAGATTACGTCAAGGTAGCTCAAGAAGCAGCCCGGCAAGCCGGACAGTATCTTCTGGAGAACCGGGGAAAGCTGCCACAGGAAGTGGTGGACGAGAAAGCTCGCAACGATTTTGTAACTTACGTGGATCGTACCTCCGAACAGATGATTATCGAGCGGTTGCGTGCGGCATTTCCCGACCATAAAATTCTGGCGGAAGAAGGTACCGCGCGAGATCAACAGGCCGATTACCGCTGGATTATCGATCCCCTGGACGGAACCAAAAATTACATTCAGGATGTTCCCATGTTTTCCGTCTCCATTGCGCTGCAAAAGGGTCGGGAAATTGTCACCGGTGTGATTTACCACCCGGAAAGCGGGGAGATGTTTACCGCCGAGAAAGGAAGCGGTGCGTACCTGAACGGAAACCGCATCCGGGTAAGCGAACGCCCTTTTTCCCTGGCGCTTATTGCTACGGGATTTCCTTTCCGCTCCAAGCAGTACCTGCCCACCTATCTGCTGGCTTTCGAGGAAATTTTCCTGAAGTGCAGCGGAATGCGCCGCTGTGGCTCTGCTGCCCTGGATCTGGCCTACACCGCTGCGGGACGCTTCGAGGGCTTCTGGGAAATTGGGTTAAGCATCTGGGATGTGGCTGCCGGGAGCCTGTTGATTCAGGAAGCGGGAGGTGTGGTAAGTGACTTCTGGGGAGGCGAGCGCTATCTGGATACCGGTTTCATCATTGCCGGAAATCAAACCAGTCACCAGAATTTACAGAAAATTATCCGAACTTATTTCCCACACGAAAAACAGTAAACAATCACAGCAAAAAACATTTTTCAGGAAGAAAACCAGTGACGGGTAGCAGGGAGTAGAAATCATAAAAAAGGAAAAATAAGGGAAACAGCCATGCAACAGTCCCCATTAGAAAACCGCGGTGCTCTGTGCATTATGGCCTGCGAATCGGGTAAGAGCTTTGCCGAGCGCATCATTAAACATTTAAATGCATGTGCCCGGGAAGATGGCCTGGATATGCAGTTTCGCCTGCATCCCACCGAAGAGATTGTTTTCCCTAACGGAGAGGTCAAGGTGGTGATTGATGAATACATTCGGGGAGACGATGTGTACATCATTCAGTGCATCGACGACCCGTTGCGAGACCGGAGCGTGAACGATAACCTGCTGGCACTAATCACCGCTATCCACGCGGCGTACCAGTCCGATCCCGACCATATTACGGCGGTGATTCCCCAGTATCCCTACTCCCGCCAGGAGCGGCGGAAAACCCGGGAAGCCATCACGGCCAAACTGGTTGCCAATATGATTGAAGATGCCGGTGCCCAGCGGGTGCTTACTCTGGATATCCATTCCGAAGCCATCCAGGGGTTCTTCAACTTTACGAAATTGGAGGATATGCACGCTTCGGGCGAAATAATGAATTACCTGCTAAACACCCTGAAACTGGATATTTCGAATCTGGTGGTTACCGGCCCGGATGTGGGAAGTGCCGACCGTGCCCGTCATTATTCCAAAGTGCTGGGAACCGATCTGGCTATTGTGGATAAAGCCCGGGATTACAGCAAAGTGGGAGTGGTGGAAAGCATGCGGCTGGTGGGGGATGTGAAAGACAAAAACGTGCTTATTGTGGATGACATGATTGCAACCGGCGGTACTTTGTTACATGCGGCCACTCTGCTCAAAGAAAAAGGTGCCCGGGACATTTACGTGGCGGTAAGCCTGCCATTTTTTAACGGGAACGCCGTGGAGCGCATCGATCGGGCTTACCAGGATGGCTTGATTAAACTGGTTATTGGAACCGATGCGGTTTTCTGGGGAGAGAATTTTGTGGAAACGACGCCCTGGTATCAGGAAGTGAGTGTAGCGCCGCTGTTTGCCCGGGTGATTTATAATATTAACAAGAAGCGTTCGGTTAGTAAACTGCTACGCTGAAACGCCGGACTGCAACACGTGTCCCAGTTGATTTAATCCCTCCACCACCGGATTGATGCGCTCGAACTCCGTGTCCCGCGCCAGATTGGTGGAGGTGCGCTCCAGCACAATGCCTTTGGAAGAAATCAGAGCATAAGAGAAGGGATGTAACTGCCCCACAATGTCTTCCAGACGCGGCAGGTTAAGGGTTTTAAACAGCTTTTTATTGCTTGCTTCCAGCTGGTACTTCCCCTGGTAAATGGATTGAGTCGCTTGTTTTTTCTGATGTTCCCTGGCTCGTTCTCCCAGCCACTCCAGCGATAGAATGGTGAAATTGGCATCGGCAGCTTTTTGCATAAAAAAGGAAATGTAGTAAAGCCGCCCTTTACCGTTTTTATTTTTTTCGGTGGAAATAGAAACCGAAAACCGGGTGCCGTCAATTTCTCCGATGTAGCGCGGACGTACTGCAAACCCACCGCGAATGACCTTCCCACCATATCGGTCTTCCAGCGCCAGAAAATTTCGGTGCACCGCATCGTATTGTACTTTCCGTAAAAATACCAGCACCAGAAGCGCAAGTAATGCAATTCCCAGAATAATGATAACCACTATCATCCGAATCCACCCAGATTTAGTCCAACTTACCTGCTTGTTTTTTAAAGATGTTTAAAAATTTCTTTGAACCAGATTGAGTACTGCGTTAAAAATGACACTTCCCAGTGTTAACGAAAGTGTTAATGTAGCACCGGTACCATTTCCTTAATTCCCCTGGAGTTGAAACGAGTTTATTATCCAGAATGTTCTCTCTACCATTGTGCCTCTCTGCTTTCTCCTGATGATCGAAAGTTTCATCTTTCCTATTATCGGTAATTTTGTTATTTCTTTTGGAATTTTTTTACCTCTTCCACACGCACTCGCAGCAAGGTGTAGTTCTGGTACCAGCGTTCCCGGCCCATGCGCCGGGCTTCCTGATGTTCCGGATCCTCGCGCCACCGCGCAATGGATTCTTGATCCCGCCAGAAAGAGATGGTTATTCCCGTTTTACCGGTGCGGAGGGATTCCACCCCTAAAAATCCGGGAAATTGAGCCAGCCGCTGCTGCAATTTCTTCCCCATTTCTGTGTAGCCTTCGGTATCGGAGGAAAGTTCCGAGATAAAAATAACCGCCCAGCGAGGTGTTTCCAAAAATTTGTTTTGGCTCATGATTTGTCCTTTCTGAGATTTGATTGAGAATTGCTAAGCGCAGGCGTAAAGCCTGCGGCTACCCCTGGTTTGATGCGCAGGGATAAAGCCTGCGACTACTTTATTTGTTCGTAATCAAACCGTTAATGTTTTTAGGAACGGTAGTCGCAAGCTTTAGATTGCGGATTAATTAATTGACCGCAGGCATGAAGCCTGCGGCTACCAGGAACTTTGTGCAGATTTGATGCGCAGGCGTAAAGCCTGCGGCTACCGGGAACTTTGTTCAGATTTGGTGCGCAGGCATGAAGCCTGCGGCTACCAGGAAATTCGTTCGGATTTGACGCGCAGGCATAAAGCCTGCGGCTACCGGGAACTTTTTTAAGATTTGGTGCGCAGGCATAAAGCCTGCGGCTACCAGGAATTTTTGTCCGGATTTGATGCGCAGGCATGAAGCCTGCGACTACCGGGAATTTTTGTCTGGATTTGATGCGCAGGCATAAAGCCTGCGGCTACCGGGAACTTTGTGCAGGTTTGGTGCGCAGGCTTAAAGCCTGCGGCTACCGGGAAATTCGTTCGGATTTGGTGCGCAGGCATGAAGCCTGCGGCTACCGGCGATTTCCTTCAGGCAATGTACACCGGCAGGGGAGTAAAGCATAGCACAAAGATGAACAGAGTGAACCAGCCAATGCGTCGCCGCAGGGGATCTACGGGAAGGTCATCTTCCACGGTAGGAGGATGACGGAAACCAATGAGAAACAAAATGAGAAAAATCCACACCACCCACACAAAGGAGAAAAAGCGCACGATGAGCACCAGGTTCAATAAGATTAGGAGAATGAATGCCAGAATGCCCATAAAACGGGCACGACTCTGGAGCAGAGCATAGAGAATGTGCCCTCCGTCCAGCTGGCCAATGGGAATCAGGTTAATGGCGGTGACCAGCAATCCTACCCATCCTGCAAAGATGAAGGGGAAATGATACACCTCGTTCATGGGCAGACGTCCCCCGGCCAGCACATCATTAAAAAAGGCAAAAAGCAGCGATTTTCCCAGAACCAGATTAATCCCCTCCCCATGGATGTTCCAGGGATGAATGGTCTCCACGTATGCCACAATTCCCTGAAAATCCGGCAGCCGCCAGTAGCCAATTCCCAGAAAAATCAGGCTCATCACAAAGCCCGCCAGCGGACCTGCCGCCCCCACATCCAGCAGGGCTGTGCGAGTGGGAATGGGCGATTTGATTTTGATGAATGCCCCCAGCGTGCCGAAATGAAATCCCGGAATGGGTAGCGGGATGTAATAGGGCAGGGTTGCTC
>JALWDQ010000199.1:0-4760 GCA_027039625.1 Calditrichia bacterium
AATGTCTAGGAAACAAGTAAAATTATTATTCACAAAATCTATGACTTTGCGAGGTTCCATGAAAAAAATTGAGTCCGCTCAAAAAATAATTCGTCAGGCAAAGATAGAGAACAGTGATTATTTTGAGAAAGTTATGGAAGCACTAAAACGAGTTCCATACAAAAAAGTTCAATCGAAATCGATGAGTTATTAAAATGACTTTATGGGGTAGTATTCGGAGCGAGTTTCAAAATAGCCAACATAAAAACATTCGTTTGAAATATATGCGCCAATATGTAAAATATACCGGGCGCAATCTAATCATTTATGTCTCCGATTTTATTTCCGGTCAAAAGCCCAGCCATTTGACGATGCTAGATAACCATGATAAGACGTTATTTGCCGATACCATGCGGGACCTGGATGAATCACGTGGTCTTGATATTTTAATCGAATCGCCGGGTGGGTTGGGCACAGTTGCTGAATCAATTGCAGATATGTTGCGTTTACGATTTAAATCTGTCCGTTTCGTAATTCCTAATATGGCTAAAAGCGCAGCGACTATTCTCTGTTTATCTGGTGATGAAATATTGATGAATGAACAAAGTGAACTGGGACCAATCGATCCCCAGATACCTCAAAGGATGCCCAATGGAGAAATTCGATATAGTCCAGCTTTCCTTATAATAAAACAATTTGAATCCTTGCTTCAAACTTCAATAGCTGATCCGGATGCAGGTGCTATTTTAGCTCCTTATCTTCAAATGTATTTCCCTTCATTTTTACAGGTTTGTTTCAATGCCATCGAATTTTCAAAGAAAGTGGCGGAAGAATTACTTAAAAAATATATGTTCTCTGACCTTTCTGATAAGGTTAAAAGGGCAAGCGAAGTATCGAAACATTTATCTGATTTTAAAAATTTTTTAGACCACGGTCGTTCGTTAAATATTGAATACGCCAAGGAAGTTTTAAAACTAAAAGTGTATGATTTGAGAAAAGATCAGCAATTGGATAAGATTGTGAACAAATTATATCTTTCTATCCGCGAAACGTTTAATAGACAACCGGTTTTTGTAAAAATATGTGAAAATCATTTTGGTCATGGCACAGTGATTCACCTATAATTTTTTTTTAAGAAAAAGTTTTTTAAAATAAAAAAATCCCGCCATGCATTTTGTGTACTGATTGAAATTTGAAATTAATGAATGATTTCTTGGTTTAAAAATAGTTGTGGAATACTTGAAATTACAGTTTAAGATAAATGATTTAAAACGGTGGCTCTGTTGAATATTTAATATGGAAGGAGAAGATACGATGATACTCACCCGAAAAGAGTTTCTTTCTTTAACGGGCAAATCGGTTGTGGGATTTTCCCTTTTAGGTTCATTTTTCGGGAAAACGTTCGCGAGTAACAACGATGTTGAAAAATTTTTAGGAGATGCCATGATTGAAGTGAGAACCAGAAAGCTGATTTTAAAACATACCTGGACCATTTCCCGCAATTCCAGCGATTTCAAACAAAATGTATTTGTGAAGCTGGAAAAGGATGGAATTGTAGGGTACGGGGAGGCAGCACCCAATGTGCGCTACGGCGAAAATGCGGAACTGACCACCAAACGCATTAACGAAACAAGAGGAATTTTCAAAGACAGAGATTTTTTCCATTACATCGATATTAAAAAAGAACTGGACAAGACCATTACCGATCAGAGCTGTGCCAAGGCAGCGCTGGATATTGCCCTGATGGACTGGATTGGTAAGGCACTAAACGTCCCCCTTTACAAAATGTGGGGATTAAATCCTGCCGAAGCGCCGTTGACGTCATTTTCCATCGGTATCGATACCGTGGAGGTGATTAAACAGAAAGTGCGTGAGGCGGAAGAATTTCCCATTCTGAAAATTAAAGTGGGAACGGATCGGGATGAAGAGATTATTGGAGCGGTGCGCAGCGTAACCGATAAACCGATTCGCGTGGATGCCAACGAAGGCTGGAAAACCAAAGAGGAGGCTCTGGAGCGCATTCAGTGGTTAAAAAGCCAGGGAGTGGAATTTATTGAGCAGCCCATGCCTGCCCACATGCTGAAAGAAACCGCCTGGTTGCGGGAACGGTCGCCCATGCCCATTGTTGCCGACGAAGCGGTAAAAACCGCTGCGGATATTCCCAGGCTGGCCGAAGCTTACGACGGCATCAACATCAAGCTGATGAAATCCGGCGGGCTACTGGAAGCGCTGAAAATGATTCAGATTGCCAAGGCGCTGAATATGAAGATCATGATTGGCTGCATGATCGAAAGCTCGGTAGCCATCTCTGCTGCGGCCATGCTGGGACCCTATGTGGATTGGCTGGATCTGGACGGCAACCTGCTCATCAAAAACGATCCCTTCACCGGTGTTAAGGTGAAACAGGGCAAACTGATTTACAACGACAAACCGGGCATTGGGGTGGAGGAGAAGTGAGGGGAATGAAGAAATGAAAAATGTAAAATGAAAAATGTAAAATGTCTGCTCATCCACTGGATCCTGCCCGTGCACAGCATCCTGAGGAATACGGGCTCTGAGAGTGGACGGGCTCTGAGAGTGACTGTGAGTGCACGGAAAGGGAGGCTGTGCAAAAGATGTAGAATTGGAGTTACGGTAGATTTTAGATAAAACGTAAACATTCCTTTTTGTGGATATGAGGAACGGGATAAACGAGAGTTAAAGAAATTTGCGGGTTGGATAGCCCAAAGAAAATCGTTCCTCTGTAAAAATTAAAAAAAGGTACTTCCTAAAAATCTCAGGAAGTACCTTTTTTTGTAAATGAGAAGGAAAAGAATGTTATTTGTTCAGAATCATTTTGCGTGTTGCCCGGAAGTTGTTTGTAGTGAGCTGGTAGAAGTACATTCCGGAGGGCAAGTTGCTGGCATCCAGTTCCACTTTGTAAGAACCGGGCGTCAGGGTTTTGTTGATTAATGTAGCAACTTTCTGTCCGGTGACATTGAATACTTCCAGACGGACCAGTCCCGTTTGCTTAATGGAAAATTCAATGGTTGTTCTGGGATTGAAGGGATTGGGATAGTTCTGTTTGAGCTCAAACTGATTGGGAATGGTGTTGGAAACTTGTTCAATGCCCAGAACATGGAGATCACCATCGAAAATCCATTTTTCCACTGCCCAGCCGTAATAGGTTTGAGTGTACACTGCCGGTTCGTTCTTATCCACATCCACATCCATTACCGAAGCATAACCACCGGCCCGACCGTTGTTGGAACCACTGTCGTAGGCGCCGGTAATCGCCAGGTTCCATTCCGCAATGTCAATGGTATCTACAGCCACTGCGTTGTTCGCATCAATAATATAAATTCGGCCGTAGGAATAACCACCGGCTAATCCACGACCTAAAAATGTATCCACTGCAGCACATACGAATTGAGGATCGTTCAGATAACCCAGTCCCAGAATGGTAGGTGTACCGTGCCCGCCGTTACCAACCGTATCATCGGCTGCCAGAGTAAAATTCCAATTGGTATCCTGGGTATAGCCGCTGGTGGGGCTTCCCACAAATTTCAGGATGCTGCGCTGGGAAGAGGCGCTCACGTAGATCTCGGTACCATCATCATTTACAGTGATTCCTTGATACGTTCCCGCTGGTAAATCGATGGTGGCAACAGGTGTGTCGTTGTGCCCGCCAAATACACCCCAGGTTGTTCCGGGAGCATGGATTCCAGCGAAAACCTTAATCTCGTCGGTTTTGGTATCGGTGCCCTCGTAATCCGCCACATATACATATCCATTTTCATCAATATCGATGGCATAAATGTTTTCAGTGCCCGTAATCATTCGGTAGGGAGTGCTCACCAGTTCTGTTTCAGTGAGGCGGAATACCAGAATGTTGTGATCGGGACCATTATTAGCTACGTAAATGTAACCGGAATCATCGGCGCAAATCTGCCAGGCGCCCTGGAGATTCACCTGATCCAGAATGTAAGTCCAGTTGGTAAATTGACCGCTTACGTTGTAGGCGGGTTGGGTTTGCTGACCGTTAATGGGAGAGGGAATGCGACCGGAAGCCGAATCCGCATCCCAGTAAGCCACCAGATAATTGCTCGGTACATCGAATAAATTAGTTTGCGGGTCGCTGGGAGTTCCCGTGACCAGGGCAACAAAGCGATTGGCTCCCATTACGGCCACACTGGCAGTGCGATATCCCGTTCCGTTCGTGGCATCATCCAGCGTTACATATTGGGTCATCCATTCGTTGCTCTGGGAAAACGCCAGAGAAAATAAGAGCAGGGTCAGGATGGTTATGCCCATAAACACTTTCTTCATTTTAAACACCTCCTGCCTTTGGTTACCTTCAGAGTATAAGAAGATGAAGATGCTCCGGAGAACATCTTCATCTTAAAATTTACCTGTTTTGTGAAAAGAAGGATAGAACTATCGTACCAGCATCATCTTTTTCGATTTGGAGAAATTGCCGAAAATCAGCTTGTAGATGTATACACCGCTGGCAACGGGATTTCCGAAATTATCCGTACCATCCCACTGTACCGAATGGGAACCGGGGAGGTAAGATTCGTTATTAATCAAGGTTTTCACTTCCTCGCCCAGAGTATTGTAAATCTTTAAGCTAATGGTTTTCGCCAGCGGTAAAGAGAATTCGATGGTTGTGGTCGGGTTAAAGGGATTGGGATAATTCTGTTTCAGCACATAGTCGTCCGGAGTGATGATTTTAAGCTCTTTTGCCTGCAGACCTAAATAATCTCCAGGATTAATCGATTGAGTAGCGTCGCCCCATTCGA
>JALWDQ010000200.1:0-1537 GCA_027039625.1 Calditrichia bacterium
TTTCGCTAACTGGAGTGCCTCGGTTTCATCCTTCAGAACCCCATCGCTTCCGGGAATCACCGGAACGCCCGCTTCCTTCATGGACTTTTTGGCTTCGGCTTTATCGCCCATTTTACGGATAACTTCCGAAGGAGGTCCAATGAAGGTAATTCCCGAGGAATTGCACATATCGGCAAACTCGGCATTTTCTGCCAGAAAACCGTATCCCGGATGGATGGCGTCGGCGCCGGTGATTTCTGCGGCAGAGATAATACGGGTGGGATCCAGATAGCTCTGATTGCTGGGAGCGGGTCCAATGCACACGCTCTCGTCCGCAAAAACGGTGTGCAAAGCGGTTTCGTCCACAGAGGAGTACACAGCAACGGTTTTAATTCCCAATTCCTTGCAGGCGCGGATAATCCGAACCGCGATTTCGCCACGATTCGCTACAAGTACTTTCTTGAACAAGTGGATTGTCCCCCTTAATTTGGTTGGCTACATTTTTTCAATCAGGAAAAGCACCTGGTCGTACTCCACGGGTTGGGCATTTTCCACCAGGATTTTCACGATTTTTCCGTTCACTTCGGACTGGATTTCGTTCATCAGCTTCATGGCTTCGATAATACAGAGGGTTTGCCCAACCTTCACCACATCACCGACTTCCACATAGGGGTCGGCATCGGGAGCGGGAGCGCGATAAAATGTACCCACCATGGGGGAGCGTACCTCCACCACGTTATCGCCCACCGCGGGTTCTGCGGCAGGGGCTTCGGTGGTTTCCGGAGCCGGAGTTGCAGCCGGAGCAGGCGGAACGGCGGCGGGTGCGGGTTGTGCAACCGGTGCCGAAGCCGCAACCGGAGCTGGTGCCGCCGGAACGGTAGCCACATTCTCCGTAGCCACCACCACCGGAGCCGAATTGTTGTTCTTCGTGATGCGAATCTTCAGGCCTTCTTCTTCGATGACAACTTCACCAATGTTGCTTTTCTCCACAACCTTGATTAACTGTTTGATTTCCTGGAAATTCATTCAACCTCCAGCGTTTTGAACCTTTATTTTTTTTGAATTTAAACGCCGACTCATTTTTTTGCAAGCGTTATTTTCGAACTCATTTGTAGAGCTGTTTTTCCGAAATATATTGCAGCACCGGCTCGGGAACCAGGTAACGCACCGAACGCCCGTCGCGAATCCGCTGCCGCACAAAAGTGGAAGAGATTTCCAGCAATGGTACATGCACAAATTTAATGAGAGGGAGAAACTTTTTGGCTTCCTCGATGGGGGTAAAGCCGGGACGCCCAAACGCCACCACCTGGCACTTTCGTAAAATGTCCTCGGGACGCTTCCAGCGGTACAGCTCGTTCACATTATCCATGCCGATGAAAAAATAAAATCTGGGCTGCAAATGGGCATACTGTTGGAGGAGCGTTTCGATGGTGTCGATGGTGTAAGAAACCGAATCCCGCTCTAGTTCCACACGGCTCACCCGAAACAGGGGATTGTCTGCCACCGCCAGCTCCAGCATCTGTACCCGATGTTCTTCGGAGGTGATGTGGCGATTGTC
>JALWDQ010000201.1:0-1535 GCA_027039625.1 Calditrichia bacterium
GAACCAGTGAGCAGTATCATAGTGAATTTAAGAGTGATTTAGATATGGAGAGGTTGCCTTCGGGAAAATTTTATGCGAATGAGCTGATAATGTTAATGGGAATGATAGGATTTAATTTATTGCGGATATTGGGTCAGCGAGTCTTAAAGAGTGGTAAGGCACCTGGCAGACGAGGTATTCATTTGAGGCTAAGAACAGTATTACAGAATTTGATGTACATGGGTGCGTTTTATTTTGAGCGAAGTCGTAAGATGTTTTTAAGGATATTTCGCGGGAACAAATGGGCTTTAGCATATTTGCAAGCCTACTCTTGATAATGATGAAAATTAAGAATTGTATATAGTGGGAGAAGTATGCCCGTTTACCTAAAATTAGGTTAATAATATAACATTATTTACAATAATATACATTTCTATCAGTAAAAAAGAAAAATTCAGAATAATTAAATCTAACGTCATAAATGAATTCTTAATCTAGACAGAAAAATCGGGAAAAATGTTCATTTTAATAAAGATCACGCGGATTAAAATTAGAAATTTATTTCACTTGGATGCGGGGGAAAAAGGTGTTATACTTGGTGCGCTTTTAAGAAATTCCCGCCCTTACAGTTCCTGTCAGTTCGGTAATTCTTGAAAGAGTTAACTGGTTTAATTTTATTTTAATGTTAGGAGACGTAATATGTCTAATCGAGTAAGTGGTGTCGTCAAGTGGTTTAACGACAGCAAAGGTTATGGTTTTATCTCGCGTACTGATGGCGAGGATGTGTTTGTGCACTATAGTTCCATCCGGGAAAATGGCGGTTTTCGCAGCCTGGAAGAGGGACAGGAAGTGGAATTCACTATTGGCGAAGGAAGCAAAGGACTTCAGGCGCAGGACGTAGTGGTTTTATAACACAACCATCGTAAACGAGGGTGTGCGCAAGTTTGAAAATATTTTTCATTGAATAACGAAGCAACACCTTTTCCCACAGATTGAAAGACGGCACCTTCACGTGCCGTCTTTTGTTTTTAGCAGAACACCTCTTTATCTCATTCGCCCTTACTCCTTTCCGATTCAGGAAAAAAGACCCAAACCCAGCAATACTGCGCCAGAGAGCAGCAAGCCGGTAATAAATGCCATGTATGCCCAGCGCACGTACCGGTATTTCTTTACTGCTAAAAATTTCCCCAGAGTGTAAATTTCCCGAATTTGTGCTTCGTAATTTTTAGAAGGATCGTTCAGTATCGCCTCCATCTCCTTTTCATACTCATCATAATTCAAGTGCACAAAATTCCCGAAAAAGAGAATGTTAAAATTGGGACTGTGAACATCCACCCGCTCCCCATGTTTCAGAGGGTAATTGATTTTCGGCATCACCGTGTAAATAGCCAGCACAATGGTAAGCAGAGAAAAAGTGATTAGAATTATAACCGGATATTTCAGTTGGGGGTCGGTAACAAACCGAAAGGAAAGGCTGGTAACCACCGATGCCAGGGTGAGCAAAATGTTCGCCTTCAGATCGGCCATAGAACTCAACTGCACATGGTGGTTACGGG
>JALWDQ010000202.1:0-1534 GCA_027039625.1 Calditrichia bacterium
TTGGGTTAAAAATTCCTGGTGCTTCCCCAATTTTTCCTGCAATTCCTGAATCCGCTGATTCAGCCGCTCTACGCTATCTCGCAACACGCGATTTTTTTCCCGCTCCGTTTCCAGGGAATGTTTCAGAGACTGCACACCGGTGGTCACATCGCTTAACACGGCAGGCACTCCGGCAGAATAATCCGGGATATATTCAATGGCCTGGCACAATTGATTGATGGTCTGCTCCAGCCGAAGCTGATAGGTTTCGAAGGCAGATTTTGTGCGGTAAATTTCGGAAGCTTTCTGGGTGAGATAGAGCAGGTGCTGGCTCTCCTGTTGCAGTTTCTGAGCTTTGGCCTGTAAAGAGGCATCGTTAAACCGCTTTTTTTTGAGGATGGTTTCCACCTGATGGAACAGATCGGTCACCAGCTTGTAAGTGGTGGGAGCATATTTTTCCGCGCCAAGATTTTTGGCTTCCTGGAGGAAAATACGAACCTCGCTGAGCAATTTATTGCGAATTGCCTCGAATTGCGCCTCGCGATAGAGACGTTCCAGAGCATCAATTTTCTCCTGATAGTGCTGGGGGCGGGAGTGCTTTAACTTTTCTGCCAGACGATGAAGTTCGTTTTCGGCTTTCTGAAAATAATCCTGGGCAAAATCATCGGCCCCATTGGTTAGAGCAGCTTCGCGTGCAGCCAGCACACTGCTAAGATAGGGACGGATTTTACCCGAGTTTTTTTCGATCTCCTGCAGTTTCTCATAAATTTTCTGAATCTTCTGGCGGTCTTCAATGGATAATACCGTGGGTGAACTCTCTCGGATTTTCTCGTATTCCTCTTTCCAGCGGTAAAATTCTTCGGCGTAAAACACATCTCCACCATTCATGCGAATGGATACCAATAAATCCTCGATTTGCTTGTATTCAACTGGAACCTGTTTCGCAAACAGCGTGAGACCAATGAGCAATAAAAGATTTATCGCCAGAAGTCGTTTCATAAAACCCTCATAAAAACTAAAGTAAAATATAATCAAATTTGCATCTTAACTAAAGAAAATAATTAAACCTTTCCGTTACCATTTTGCGGGTACACCTCCGCTTAGGTGCAGACACAATTAATATTTCCTCATTGTCTTACATTCTCATTTTCATCCGGGTGGTGCTGGAAAATTCTGGTCGCATCCATCATTAATAAAATTGGCCTGTGTGAATATTCAGAGGGACTCCTTCGAAGAAACCTTTCGAGGAAAGTATTTGTTTGCATCCGGGATGGATTTATTTTTGTGTAATTTTCTCTCCAGAGAGAGGAGAAGATGCCCTCTTTTGTCTAAACGAATAGGATTATTAATACATTGTAATAGGAAGATTTATTTTTCAAATTCCTCCAAAATAGTAGCTCATCGATCAAATCATCCTCGTCCAAAACAAAAAAAGACCTTCAAGAAAATAATTTCAAAAAAAATAGAACCAAAACTTGCTATAATAAAAAAAGGCTTATATATTTGCAACCGCTAAACAGGAAAGGTGATTCGCTTCTCGATAATTATCAGAAGA
>JALWDQ010000203.1:0-1533 GCA_027039625.1 Calditrichia bacterium
CACCGATTATTTCGTGGTGGATGAACCGTTATGGGGAAAAACCCTGCTGGCAAAGAAGAATCGCATTATTTACGGAATTTTGAACTATCGTAAAAAAGATTGGACGGAAGACCGCATGCAGGATGTGTTGAACAGGTTGAAGAAACGAAAAGTGGTGAAGTCCGGTTGAGCACTCATTCAAATTCTCCCAGGTTACCCTCCCCTCTGGCAGGGGTGCAACTTCCCCCCTTGCCTGCCCGGCTCACGGAAGGGTTCTTGCGTAATGTTCTGGGGTGGTTCCTTCCGGTTAAATCCCTCACCAATTTGGAGCTCACACCTTCTCAGCACACAGAATCCGCCTCAAGTGCTTTCCCGACATTGCCCCTTCCTTCAGAATTGGTGGAGAAGATTCATTTTCTGTTGAATCGGGAAAACTGGCAAACCGCCCGGGAAGAAGGAGAGATGTATTATCCGGTACTGGACGAAGCGCTGCACCAATTTCAGCAGCAGTTGAACCGGGAAGTTGCCGAACGCGGCTGGCTGCTTCTGCGCAAACTTCCCTGGCCTTGGAACCTCCCTCTGGCAGTGGCTTTAACCCACGACGTGGATTTGACCCGGGACGTTGGTCCCAAACATCTCATCAGTCTGTTTTTTAAGGGGCACTGGCAACACCTGGGTAGTGAGCTAAGGGCGCTGCAACAGGGACGAGACCGGTACTGGACATTTCCGCAACTAATGGAACTATACCAGCGCCACCAGTGGCCGGCGACTTTCTTCTTCCTGGCAAAACGCTGGGAGGGAACACATTACCGTTACAACATCCGCAGCAGGCGCTTCAGGCAGCTTTTGCGGGAACTCATGGCTCAGGGACACGAAATTGGATTACACAGCAGCCGTTACGCCCAGTCCCATCCCCGACGCATTGTAAAGGAGAAGCAGCGGCTGGAACAGGTGCTGGGAGAGCCGGTAAAGGGAGTGCGTCAGCACTATTTGAATCTTTCCTTTCCGGAAGCCTGGGAGCATTTTTCCGCTGCCGGTTTCCGGTACGACTCCTCCCTGGCTTCCAACCGTACTCCGGGTTTTGTGCGAGGAACCTCGTTTCCTTTTCAACCCCTTCCCTCCCGGCAAACGGCATCGGAAGATTTCTTCGAGATTCCTTTCTCTATCATGGATTACAATTGGGCTTTGCTAAAGAGCTCCTCTCTCACTCCCGAAACCTATTTCTCATCTTTAACTCAGCGGCTAAAAAATGTCCAGGGTTTGCTCAACCTGTTATGGCATCCCAGCAATCTGACCGAAGTCCGTTTCCAGCCCCTATGGCAGATGGTAATTCAATGGTTAGAAGAAAATACCGTGTACCTGAACACTTTGCAGGGAATTCTCTCCTGGTGGCAGGCGCGGGCCACTACGGAGATTCAGTCGGTAAAGGTTCGGGAAAATCGCTACCTGTTTCGGTTTACAGCCCGGCAACCGGTGGATGGTTTAACCCTGGAGGTTGTCACCTCCCGTCCTTTTAAGGTTCGGGGTCAAGTCGCCCGGTTAATTCTCCCGGAG
>JALWDQ010000204.1:0-4743 GCA_027039625.1 Calditrichia bacterium
ACTATCAGTTGGAATTGTTTCTCCATTGAATCTTAATAAGTCTATTGCAGTGAGCACTATTGTCTCTATACATCTATCAACCTCTACTCTTGCAAAAGCTAATGGCTTTGCGACCTCACCAACAGTAGTTAAAGCAATAACTTATTTCACCTTTTTAGGTTACTATAAAATCAATAGTATCTCCATATTTTTCAAATAATTCCATAGAATAAGTTTCTTTGTTGGTTAAAATAATTTTAAGCATTCCAGGATGGATATACATATTTACTAGTTAGTTCGACACCCTGCGTAACGCACTTTCTTTTGCTTCCCCCGTGAACAACCTATATGAATTTATTACAAGTGCAAAATTTAAAAAAACTCTTTTTCCATATCTTTTCTTATTCTTTTCCAATTTTTTCTTTTTCCATGTTTTAAAACTGTTTCTTTAAAATAAAAGCACAATTCAAAGATTTAGAGTTATCTTACCGTTAAATTAATATTTAATTAGCAAATCGTTTTCTTCCAACTTTTATTTGCCATTGCTCATTCTTTACTCATCAAAATAAGCTTAAAAAAACATTTTTTCAAGTATTCTATTATTACACTGAAATTTTATGAGAGATTTTATAACACCGCTGATTTAGCTGTACATTACTTAAAATGCCGTGGTAACAGTTGTTTTTTCAAGGTTCTGTGGTACATCTCGTGAAAGATCTTTCCCCTAACCCGTCCTTCTCATTTGTTTAAACTTTGCGATGTCAGCTTTTAAAAAATTCATCCCGGGCAAAATTCAATGATTCAATTAAAATGTAATTTTAGCAAGAAATGGAGAGATTTGTTGAGGTGGAATCGAGAACTTTATTGGAAAAATGCCTTTTAAAAATTAAAAATAGAAAGAAACCAATTTTACCCCGGAGGTTGCTTTACTTTCTTTCGTCTGCTTATATTATTTGCAAAAAAAGAAAATACCCCATGAGCAAATCCGAAGAAAAAATTGTTCTGGACAAAATCCAGCAGGCGCGCAATCTGTATCTGGAGCAAAAATTCGACCGGGCAATCGAAATTTATCGGGAATTGGTGGAGCTGCTGAAAGATGACGAACAGAATCTCCCCATCATTCAAATTGAATTAGGATGGAGCTATTTTTTCAATCAGAATAACGACCAGGCGATTGAGATGCTCCAGACAGCGCTGAAGAGCCCGTATCTAACCACCCAGCAACAATTCGACTGTATCCGGCTTATTGGCTTTGCTTACGAGATGAAGGAAGATTTTACCCGAGCCAAAGAATACCTGCTGGAAGCTCTGGATTTCGATTTACCCCTAAGCACCAAGCGCTATGCCCAGTTCGAACTGGGAAAAATTTATTTTCTGGAAGCTAATTACATCGAGGCAGAACACTATCTGGCACCTTTGTTGAACATCTTCCGGGAAGAGGAACCGGACTATTTTTATGCCCTGCGATACTATCTGGGGTTTACCAACTTTTTCCAGAAGAATCTGAAACGTGCCCGGGATCATTTTGAAGCGCTCATCCGGCAGGCCAACGATGCCAAACACAAAGTTCTGGGTTACTTCGGACTGGCTCACATCCACTACCAGGAAGAAGATTATCCCGCACTAATTGATCTTAGCAAAAAAATTATTGAAGAAAATCCGGATTTTTTCGATAAAGAAACCCTTGCTTATTTCCTGTGCTACGGATACGTCCACACAGGGGATTGGGATGCTGCCGAGCTATTTCTCCGGGAACTGGAAACTCAGTTTCCCAACGGCCGTTATGCCAGTAAATATCCCTTTCTACGGGAATCCATTGAAAAAAGGGAAGTAGCCAAAGGTGAATCTCATCAACCATCGGCAGTTAAAAATCAGTAGATTAAATATATCCGGAAGATTTTTCTGGAAGCAGTAAATAACGGTGAGTTTTCGCCGAAGATAAGAAGAAGAGACAAGGAGGTCGTTCATATGTCGCGAATGCATTCGCGGGTACTCATCGTGGATGATGAGTATTATCTGGGACAAATGCTTGCCAAAGCACTCATCAACGAAAATATACAGGCCATTGCGGTAACCGATGTGGATTCCGCTATAAATTGGTTAAATCGCCAGAATTTCGATCTGGTGGTCTCGGATATTTATTTGCCCCACAAATCCGGGATGGATCTGTTTAACTACGCCAAAGAGCATCATCTGGAAGTTCCGTTTATTTTTATGACCGGTAATCCCGATCTGGAGATGGCTGTCCAGTTGCTCACCCAGGGCGGCTACGACTACATCATCAAACCGTTTATGATGCCCGATTTCCTGAAAAAGGTGCGCAATGTGATTCAGGCTCATCATTCCCGCAAACAGGAGAAGAAACTGGTGAAAAACCTGCGGATGCTCCTGGAAGAACGTCTCTCGGAGTTGCGCATTTACGAAGATGTATTCGAGAGCATTGGCGATGGTGTACTTATTACCGATCTGGAAGGAAATATTGTCAAAATCAACCATGGTTTCGAGCGAATTTCCCGGGTACCGCCCCTCCAATTGCTGCACCAGCCGCTTCGTGTACTGAAAGATATTGCTTTTAACAGCTTCGATAGCGACGAAATATTACATACCTTGCAGAAAAATAAGAACTGGTCGGGCGACCTGGTAGGCCGACGCCAGAATGGAGAAATCTGGTACGCCAGCGTTACCTTTTCCCCCATTCGGGACGAAAACAATCGGGTGTTTGCCTTCACCGGTCTGTTTCAGGATGTGACCACCCAACGGGAAGTGGAACAAGCGCTCATCGACAGCCTGAAAAAGATGAATCAGGCTCAGGAAGCCATTATCTTTGGGCTGGCCAGCCTGGCCGAACACCGCGACCAGGCCACAGGATATCATCTGGAGCGAATCCGCAGCTATTGCAAAGTTCTGGCCGAAGCACTGCAGGAACGAAATATCTTCCCGGATATCGTTACCCCAACGTTCATCCATACCCTCTACCAGACAGCACCATTACATGACATCGGTAAAGTAGGCATTCCCGATTACATTTTACTAAAAGAAGAAAAACTAACCCAGCCGGAATTTGAAATCATGAAAACCCACACGGAAATTGGTTACCGGATTCTTAATTCCATCCGGCAGCAATACGGAGAAATGGCAATTCTAACCATGGGGGCAGAAATTACCTATTACCATCACGAGCGCTGGGACGGCAGCGGTTATCCGCGAGGACTGAAGGGAGAAGCTATTCCCCTCTCCGCACAAATCCTTGCTATTGCCGATGTGTACGATGCTCTGACTACCGAGCGCAGTTACAAAAAAGCATTCTCTCATCAAACCGCGGTGGAATTAATGAAACAGGAACGGGGGAAACATTTTTCTCCCATTATTCTGGATGTGTTTCTGGAAATTCATCCGGAATTCGACCGTATTCGTCGCACCTTTCGCACCAGGCAGAAATCAAACATGTCCAGCCTGCCAGGGATTAAAATCGGGGCAATTACCTGAATCCCTGGCAGGCGGCACCACCTGCTTTTTTACTGTTCCCGGCATTCTCAATTATTTCTTTATTCCTCATTCTGAAGTTTCGGATTCATCTCCATACTGAAGTTCCCAATATAATCGCTTCACATAATCGAGCGCATTCCACAAAGCACCGGAAATGCAATTTCCGTTTTCCTCCTCCAAAAATGTTAAATGTTATCGGAAAGAATTTTCCCCATACCTTGCATTTCCCGCAGGCACATATTATTATTCAAAAAACGGGCAAATCAGGAGGAGCCTATTCATGGGAACACCAACTTACTTCCCTCTAATCCATAACGAGTGGGTTAAAACATACAAATCGATTCGGGTTAAGGATCCCTACACGGGAGATACGCTGGGTAAAGTGTACCAGGCGGATGGGGATTTTCTGGATATGGCGGTGGAGAGTGCTCAAAACGGATTTCGGGTATCCCGGCAATTATCCGGTTACGAGCGATACACCTATTTGATGCGCATCGCGGAGGGAATTCGCCAGCGCGAGGTGGAGTTAGCGGAAAGCATTAGTCGCGAAGCGGGCAAGCCCATCCGTTTTGCCCGCAACGAGGTGATGCGTGCTCAGCTCACCTTTACCTGGGCAGCCGAAGAGGCCCGCCGTTTGAACGGAGAATTCCTGCCACTGGACGTTGCGCCGCAAACGCGGGGTTATTATGCCATCACCCGCCGCTTTCCAATCGGGGTTATTCTGGGAATTACCCCTTTTAATTTTCCCCTGAACCTGGTTGCCCACAAAGTGGCACCCGCCATTGCCAGCGGAAATGCCATCCTGCTCAAACCCGCTTCCCAGACGCCTCTTACCGCCATCAAATTGGGAGAAATTATCCGCGAGGCGGAACTACCAGCGGGCATTGTAAACATCATTCCCACCAGCAGCAAACACGCCGAACAACTGGTGCGTGATGGACGCATCCGGAAGCTTACTTTTACGGGCAGCGCTCGCGTGGGCTGGTATCTGAAAAGCATCGCCGGGAAGAAGCGGGTAACACTGGAATTGGGAGGCAATGCCGCTGCGGTAGTAGAACCGGACGTCACTCTGGATGATATCATTCCCCGATTGGTGCTGGGCTCCTTTGCTTACGCCGGACAGATCTGCATCTCCGTACAGCGTATTTATGTTCAGGAATCCATATTTGAGGAATTCATCCAGAAATTTGTGGATGAGATGACACGCAGCGCAATTTACGGTGATCCCATGAACGAAAAGACCATGGTTGGTCCCATGATCGACACCGAAGCCGCCAA
>JALWDQ010000205.1:0-4741 GCA_027039625.1 Calditrichia bacterium
TCTTCTCGGGTCAGTTCCGGATGCATGGGCAGGGAAATTACTTTTTGAGCCAGACGTTCTGCCACGGGGAAATCGCCTTCCCGATAGCCGAACAACTCCCGAAAAGCTTTCTGCAGATGTAATGGAATGGGGTAGTGTACGGCTGTAGGAATACCCCGTTCTTTCAGAAACTGTTGCAGTTCATCCCGCCGCGAAACCCGCAGGGTGTATTGATGATAAATATGTTCTGCGTAAGGGGCAACGTGAGGGGTGGTTACCTCCAGGTCTCGAAATCCTTCGTTGTAGTAAGCTGCTCTCTTTCGGCGTTCTTCATTCCATTCGTCAAGGTAAGGAAGCTTTACCCGCAAAATTGCCGCCTGGATGCTGTCCAGACGACTGTTTACCCCCAGCGTTTCGTGATGGTAACGCACCCGGGAACCATGGTTGGCAATCATGCGCACTTTCTCTGCCAGTGCGTCGTTGTTGGTCACCACCATCCCGGCGTCTCCATAAGCCCCCAAATTTTTACTGGGGAAAAAGGAAATGCAGGCCAGATCGCCAAACGTGCACACATATTCGCCTTTGTACCGTGCGCCCACCGCCTGGGCGGCGTCTTCGATGACGGGAATATTGTGCTTTTTGGCGATAGCCAGTATCGCATCCATATCTGCCGGTTGGCCATACAGATGCACAGGAATAATGGCGCGTGTTTTGGGTGTAATGGCGGATTCAATAAATTTGGGATTGATGTTGTACGTTTGAGAATCCACATCCACATAAACGGGAGTGGCTCCCAGAAGGGCAATCGTCTCCGCTGTGGCGATAAAAGTAAAAGGGGTAGTAATTACTTCATCTCCCGGTTTAATATCCAGCGCCATGAGCGCCAGTTGTAATGCGTCGGTACCACTGGCACAGGGAATGGCATAACGAACACCCAGGTAGTTTGCCATTTCTTCGGCAAGCGCCTTTACATCTGGCCCATTGATAAACTGGGTAGATTCTAACACCCGAAGAACAGCAGCATCGATTTCCTTTTTCAGTTTGTGATACTGCCGTTTTAAATCGACCATTTGAATATTCATTGTTCCTCCGTTGTCTGATGCCTTCAAATTTAAAAAATATAATGATTTCCTTTAATCAAATCAATTGACAAAAAAGCCGTTTATGAGACATTGCGTGGTACTTATGTTAAATTTTACGAGGTACGGGACATATTCTGAATCTGAAATCCAACTATATTTCTTTCAAAGAACTTTTTGCTTTTGCGTAAAATGTTATAGGTATAATTGTTATGTCTCTGTTAATTCACTCGGGAAATCTCCTTATCCCCTGGATACTGCGGATAAACTTCCGGATGGGTAAAGAAATGCTCAACCAGATTCATTGATATTATTCATTACCACAATTGAGCAGGTTAATTCAAATACAAGCTTAAACAATTCTGTTCCGGGCAAAGTTCAAAACCATGGTAGTTTCAGGTTACCAATCCCGGATAGAACGCTTTGCGCGTTTTTTATCATCTTCCTCATAGCAGCAAAGATTTCCTGGTATTTTTTGGGAGAAAATTTTTTTCTTCTCCACAGGATTCTGACCTCAGCCCCCTTTGGTAGGGGGATTTCCTGGTTCAATCCTGAAGCTGATGCACAACTATCTTCTGGAATGCTGTGAATAAACAGAAATGTTACCCTTGCCCGAGGAACAGATGAGGCGTTTTTTAAATATTATAAAAAAACATATTTATAGTTATTTGCCTCAGTCAATTCCTTTTAATCAAGTAAAAATCGTTGAATTTACTCAACCAATTGAGTAAATTTGCTCAAAATATTGAGTAAAATATTGATATGTATCGAAGACCTGTTTTTCGCACTATATTTCAACGGCTTCGGGAAAAACGACAGTTTATTCAGGTACTGGCAGGTCCCCGGCAAAGCGGCAAAACTACTCTGGCACTTCAATTGATTGAAGCCATTGATTATCCTTCCCATTACGCCACGGCGGATGAACCGGTTTTAAAAGACCGATTCTGGATTGAACAGCAATGGGAAGCAGCGCGTCTCCGCACTCGGGGTGGGCCTGGTTTGCTGATTCTGGATGAAATTCAGAAAATCCCGGGTTGGTCAGAAGTTGTTAAATGGTTGTGGGACGAAGACATCCGCAACGGTCGATCCCTGCATGTGGTGTTATTAGGTTCCTCTCCGCTGCTAATGCAACGTGGATTAGCGGAGAGTCTGGCCGGACGTTTTGAAATCATTCCCATTACTCACTGGTCTTTTCCGGAAATGCGGGAGGCTTTTGGGTGGAGCTGGGAGCAATATGTTTATTTCGGTGGATACCCCGGAGCTGCGAACCTCATTCCCGATGAAAATCGCTGGCGGAATTATCTTCACGATTCCCTTATTGAAACCACCATTTCTCGCGATATCTTACTGATGAAGCGGGTTGATAAACCGGCATTATTGCGCCGTTTGTTCGAGTTGGGCTGTCGCTATTCCGGGCAAATTCTATCCTACCAGAAAATGCTGGGACAATTACAGGAAGCCGGAAATACAACCACCCTGGCCCACTACCTTCAATTGCTGGGTAATGCTGGTCTGCTCACAGGTTTATCTAAATACAGCGTTAAAACCCACCGGCAGCGTGCTTCCAGTCCCAAGCTCCTGGTGTTAAATACCGCCCTGATGTCCGTTTTCTCCGGTCTTACTTTCCAGGAAGCCCGTCTGGATACCGAATACTGGGGGCGATTGGTGGAAACGGCGGTGGGAGCTCACTTGTACAACCGCATTATGGGAAAAAATATGGAGCTGTTTTACTGGCAAGAAGGGAATCGAGAGGTTGATTTTGTTCTGGTCAAAGGGGAGCACCTCCTGGCGCTGGAAGTCAAAAGTGGTCGTCGTAAAGACCGATTACCCGGTCTGGAAGCCTTTGCTCGCAAATTCCCGGTAGAGAAAAAATTACTGGTAGGTGCGGACGGAATTCCGCTGGAGGAATTTCTTTGCTTTGAACCTGAAGCTCTGTTTAATTGAAACCTCCGGATTAAGCGAAGGTATCCCTCCGGAACAGGGAAAACCGGTTAGTGTGTGCACTCTGGGATTGTTTTTTAGTACCATTTGTGGAGAACCCGATTTGCCCATTTCATGGAAATGTTCGTAAGCGCATTCGGTGAGAAATTTGCTAAACAATTCCCGTCGAGATAGGAGGTTCAGGAATCAATATCTCACAAGCGCTCTCCCTTTGATGAATAGATAGGTCGCAGATTGAAAAAGGAATTTCTGAAGACAAATAGATTTCACTAAAAAGTGTTTCACTATTTAGTGAAAAATAATTGACACTTAATGATGTACTTTGTATATTGAATCTGACAATCTGTGAGCAAAAATAGAAATGAAAAAATCGATTAAGAATCTTGAAAATCCTTTTATTTACGGAAAAGTGGTTACCGGGAAATTTTTTGTCAATCGGGAAAGGGAACGAAGTGATTTGGCGCTGGAAATTGAACAGCACACCAACATGATTCTCTATTCACCCCGGCGGTTTGGGAAAACTTCACTGGTTCAGCAGGTGTTTCTGGATTTGAAGAAAAAAAATAAAAAATTTGCCGGTCTTTATATCGATTTTTACACCATTGCCAGTCGCGAGAAGTTCTTAAAAAAATTAGTGGAAGAGTATAGCAAGCACAGCGGTTTCACTCTGGAAAGACTAATCCGCCAGTTGAAGAAAACGCTTACCGGAGTTGTTCCGGTCATTAGTCTGGATGCGTTGGGTCAACCGCGCCTGGAAATCCAGTTCACCGCTGCTCACACGGATTTAATCTTCGAGCAGGTGGTCAATCTACCGCAGGAGCTGGCCAGGCAGGGCAATTTGGTAGCAGTGTTCTTTGACGAATTTCAAGAAATAAACCTTTTAAACGGATCACGTTTTCAAAAAGAGTTACGCTCTGTAATTCAGCATCACGATAAAGTGAGTTACATTTTCAGTGGTTCCAAACATCATCTTTTTGAAACACTTTTCGAAAGGCCTGAAGAACCGCTCTACCGCATCGGCAAGCGGATGGATTTGCAAAAAATTCCGGAAGAACAGTACCTCCCTTTCTTGGCTCATCATTTAAAGAAAGTCAATTCAAAATTTGTGATTGACCATGCGCGCAGAATTTACTCTATTGCCAATGGGATTCCCTATTACGTTCAGATGCTCGCGCACGAAGTTTTTAATTTATCTCTTTTAAGAGAGGATAGCGATCCGGACACGCTTCTGGCAATGGCTACCAATAGAATCCTGGAGAACAAACAGGATGAATTCGCCTTTGTGCTGGAGCATTTGAATCGCTCCGAGCGACTGGTATTGGATATTCTGGTTCATAATGGTGGCGAAAATTTGTTCAAGAAGGAGATTCTGACCAATTACGGTCTGGCTCCTTCCACCTTGAGAAAAGCATTACAGACACTGCAAAAGAAAGGAATTCTATTCCGGGAGGGAAAAGCGTACTTTTTCCAGGATGTGTTTTTCGAACGATGGCTCAAACGTGTGCTGTGAATTCCACACAATTTCCCTTTGTAATTTGAATTTGCTTTACAACTGAAAACACAAATCCCAAAACGCAATCCCAATAATACCAAAATCCAAATCACAAATCACAAATCCCAATAATTAAATTTCTTTGATGAATCGTTTGACTCAGTCATTTTCTTCAGAGATTTCTGTAATAAATATTTCAGAAATTCCCGATGCCTAATTAAAAAGTTGAAATAAAAAACCTCCTCAGGTT
>JALWDQ010000206.1:0-1530 GCA_027039625.1 Calditrichia bacterium
TAGGTGCAATGAATGCCAAACACGAGCAGGTTACGAAAGTCATCGATAAAATTTATGAAAAACGAATCGGGTATGCCCAGGCTCTGTATGACCTGACCGATCGTTACCTCTACTGGCAACTGGGTTCGGCGTCGGAAGATGAAATAGAGGTCATATCCACCTCTGGTTTGGTTAAGCTAACCTCATACATCGATCAGCATCTGCTGCCTAATTATTCCCAGAGCTTGAGATATTTCAACATTACTACGGGTGGTGGTTCTTCCTCATTACTTAACAATAGCGGATTTATGACGATGGGTGGAAGTGGATTAAGCGGACTTCGGTTTTCAGTTGCCACTGGAGTAGCGAATTTGCGGCAGTTTACGTCCCCACGTCCCATGGTGCGTGCTCGGGTGGGTGGTCCAGACTTCCTCACGAAATTTCATCCCGATGTGAAGGTGATTCACGACCGGCTGGCACAGCAACTAAATGCTCCGCAGATTAATTCCATTAATGTATTCTTGTACAAAGATAAATATCGCGCCCATATTTTAGCACGCTTCGATGCCACGCACCCGGTGGGAATTGCCAACTATAGCTTTGCCATTGCCGATGCTGCCCCCGCAGGGGGAAGTGGTTCCAGTGGCGGTTCGGGAGGAACCAGCGGAGGCAGTGGCTCGGGCAGTGGGGGCACAACCACGTTGGGCGGTTCTACTCTGTTTGGTGGCGGCAGTATTTTGGGTGGAAGCGGAAGCTCCTTGTTAAATTCGGGGTACTACAATTCCGGTCTCATTAACTATACTATTGGTTTGTACCAGAGCATGATGCCCAATATGGGTGTGTATTCCACCCACTTTAAAATGATCGGGAAAAAGAAGAGCTTTTACTCTTACTTTATTCCCACCAAACTGGGTGAGACCTCGCACGACTTCACCCTGAAGATTCGTGCCCGTTCCACCAGTGGGTACGTGAACCGTCGTATTGCCGATTTCACGGTGCACTTCGACGGTAATCAGAATAACCAGTTCCAGGGGACGGTGCACATGAAGGACGACACGACACCTCCAACCGTACTCCGGGTTAAAGTTCCTGCTTACCAGTACAGCACCAGCAGTATTCTCAATGTGCACGTGGATGCAGTGGATTATGAATCCGATGTGGTGGAACTGGCTTATGCGGTGGGAACCAGTTTAATCCCGCCTCATCCGGATAGTGTGAGATGGAAAAGCGTGGGACCGCGTACGGATTTCAACATCTACAATTTGTCCTTGCAGCACAATCATATCTATTTCGTGTATGTGCGGGCGAAAAATAGCGTGGGCATGTGGAGCTCGCCCAGGGCTTCTAACTTTGTGAAGATCGACACCACGGCTCCGGGCGCAGTCACCGTAAACTTCACCAGTCCCTATCCGTCGGATGTGCAATCCCCACCGAGTTTACAGAATGCCATTACCAATTATAATTCTACGGTAACCTTCCAGCAGGAACTGAATGGGACCCAGTTTAGCTTTGTGATTCCCATTTCCTCTTCCGGCGGCTCTTCGGGTGGCA
>JALWDQ010000207.1:0-940 GCA_027039625.1 Calditrichia bacterium
ATTCAGGAGGTGGAAACGCACCTGTGAAAAACATCGGAGCACAGACCATTATTCCCGTACTGGCTGTTATTATTGAGGATGAAACCGGACGGGTGCTAATTGCTCAGCGGAAGGCAGCGCTTTCGCAGGGGGAGTTATGGGAATTCCCCGGTGGGAAAATTCGTCCCGGTGAATCACCCGAATCGTGTTTACAACGGGAAATTGCCGAGGAATTGGGGTTAAATATCGAAGTAACCTCCATTTTTGCTGCCACCAGCTTTTCTTATTCGGATAAACACATTTTTCTGGTGGCTTACAAGGCGCGTTTATTGGGCGGAAGTCTACATCTTACCGATCATCAGGACGTGCGCTGGGTAGCCCGAAGAGAGCTCCTCTCTTATCCGCTCTCGGCAGCCGATGTCCCCATCGCAAAGAAGTTGATTGAATCGGAGTAAACCATCATGGAGAAACTGGACATATCCATTGCACCGGATTGTAAGGAGCTGGTTCGCCTGGGAGTGTTACAATTCGCAAATTTAACCTGCCAACCCAAAAATGAAGCACTCTGGGAACAAATTCATCAACTGGAAGAAAAATACCGCTCTCAATTTACCACTCCCTCTCAGGCGCTGAATCTGTTAAAACCCGCTCGCAAGCTGTACTATGCCATCGGTATGGAACCCACACGCATTCGTCCCTCCTCCGAGGCGCTTTTCCGCCGGGTGATTAAACGGAAACCGCTTTATCAAATTAATTCCATAGTGGATACCGGCAATTACTGCTCTCTGGCTTATCTATTACCCATTGGGTTGTATGATGTGGCCAAAATCCAGGGCAAGGTTGTGATTCGCAAAGGAAAACCGGGGGAAAGTTATCCGGGAATTGGTAAAGACGAGATTCACCTTACCGACCGACTTACCGTGGCGGATGAACTGGGCGCTTTTGGGAATCCCAGTGCCGA
>JALWDQ010000207.1:950-4729 GCA_027039625.1 Calditrichia bacterium
TACCCGCAATGTGTTGATGATTATTTTCGCCCCTGCGAACTACCCGGAGGACAAAATGGGATTACATCTGGATTTCTCCGCCAGCGCCATGTTGCATTTCCATCCTGGGGGAGAGCTTATCCGGAAAGACATATTGCCTTGAATTTTTTGAGGAAACAATTGGGCACTGAGATCAGAGAAGGATTCTTGAATAATCCATACATATTGAAGTAAAATCATCAAATCTATTATTTTTACTCGTCAGCTTTTCCTGGCAACCTTCCCGCCCCGTACCCCTTAATTGTTTTAATCTTTTACTTCACTTCAGAGACGCTGATGCGATTCTTACCCCCTTCTTTGGAGCGGTACAATGCCTGATCTGCAATTTTCACCAGAACATCCGGTTCGATACTGTCCCGGGGATAGCTGGACACACCCATGGAAACGGTAATCTCCAGGGGATTGGGCAGGCTGTTGTTTTGAAAGGGAAACGTACTGATGGCATTTTTCAATTTATTGGCTACTTCCAGAGCCGATTCGTGGGAAGTTTCGGGAAGTAATATTAAGAATTCATCTCCCCCGAGGCGAATCGCACTATCGCTGCTGCGGGTGAGGCTGCGTAAAATGTGGCCAATGGTTTTGAGCACGTAGTCCCCAAAATCATGCCCATAAAAATCATTGATTTCTTTGAAATCATCCACATCAACATAAATAAGGGAGAGATTATGCTGGTAGCGCTGGGCGCGTTTGAACTCAATTCGGTATTGTTCCTCGAAATAGCGGCGGTTGTAGCAACCCGTGAGTTCATCCAGATAACTTTTGGAAACCAGCGATTCCAGAGTCTGGGCGCGGCGGTAGGATTTGGAAATGATTTCGGCCAGATTGGTGAGCACGGAACGCTCCACTTCCGAGAAACCGTTGCGACTTACTTTGCGCATTTTCAGCACACCCAGGCTCTCGTCTGCGGAGTAGGGGAGGGGCAGATAATAGATGCTTCCGCGGATTTTCTTCAAGTGGTCGTAATAGTTAAATGCTTTCAACTCACCAATATCGGGAATATACACTGCCTGCCGCCGGAGGTACACCTTCCCCACCAGACCTTCGCCGGGCCGGTACACCACCTCTCGGAGCTTGCGCTTGGGGAGTCCCATGGAATGCTGAATGGTAAGAAAATCTCCGGTAACATTGCGAATGATAAAACCATATTCATCAATGGAAAACGATTTCTTAAAAATCCGGTCCAGTGTTTTGAAAAAAGATTTGAGGTTGGTTATATCGTTAAATTGACGAATGGCGTCGAAGAGTAAAAAATATTCCTTTACCTGCTTTGCCAAAAAATTGTTCAGGCTTTCAATTTCGGCAAAGCGAAGTTCCAAATCTTTTAACTTCTTTTCAATCTCTAAAAAGGATTGACTCATACATGCCCGATGATTATTGTCCGCTTTTTCTTAATACATCCATAAAAGGATGCTTTTTTATTATCGGGTAAAAATGCTTTTTTCGGTACCCTCCCGGTACAAATTATCAGGATAATAGGAATTTTTATGTAATTTACCGATTAGACATCACGTCTAAAATATTCCGGGATGAAAGATACCAATTAATTGACGTTTAAATATAAAAAATATTCGCAACAATGCAAGTGTCAGGTAATAAAAGGATAAAAGAATTCCAAATTCCGGTAAAAGAGGAGGACGCCGGGTTTAAAAAGCCGTTGACTTTCGAGAGCCCTTTGTCTAAATTTAGCTGCCAATTGGGGCTGTAGCTCAGTTGGGAGAGCGCTAGAATCGCACTCTAGAGGTCAGGGGTTCGACTCCCCTCAGCTCCACAGAAGGAAAGACGATGTGCCAGGTCCCACGCAATAGAACGATACCGAACCCCGCCAGGTCCGGAAGGAAGCAACGGTAGGTATTTGTTCTATGTGCCGTGGGTTCACCTGGCATTATTTTAACTGCAAAATCTGAGGCATTCCCAAATGGCTTACGTGGTTTTGGCTCGAAAATGGCGCCCCATGGTGTTCGAAGATGTGGTGGGGCAGGAACATGTAACACGTACCTTGATGAACTCCCTGAAAAAAGGTCGCATCGCCCATGCCTATATTTTTGCTGGTCCTCGAGGAGTCGGTAAGACCACTACTGCCCGCTTGCTGGCAAAAGCGGTGAATTGTGAGAAGCAGCCGGCGGTGAATCCCTGCAACCAATGCGCTTCCTGCAAAAGCATCACCGAAGGAAACAGCATGGATGTGATTGAGATAGACGGCGCCAGTAACCGGGGAATTGACGAAATTCGCAATCTGCGGGAAAATATTCGCTTTGCTCCGGCCAATTCCCGTTACAAAATTTACATCATCGACGAAGTGCACATGCTAACCAAAGAGGCATTCAATGCGCTGCTAAAAACCCTGGAAGAACCTCCCGCCCATGCCATTTTTATTTTTGCCACCACCGAAATTCACCGGGTGCCCCTCACCATCCTTTCCCGCTGCCAGCGCTTCGATTTCAAACGCATCCCGCTGGAAAAAATCCAGGCGCAATTGCAGAAGATTGTGGATGCGGAAGGTATTGAGGCCGAGCCGGATGCCTTGCTCCTCATTGCGCGAAAAGCAGACGGGAGTATGCGCGATGCCGAAAGCGTGCTGGATCAGATGATTTCCTTTAGCGGCGAAAAACTCACCGTGGAACAGGTGCGGCAATCGCTGGGACTGATTGACGAGGAAACCTACTTCGAATTTCTAAAATTGATGGAAGAAAAAGATGTAGCTGGAATTCTGGAGTACGCCCATAAAATCTTTTCTTCCGGACACGATCCCGTAGATTATTTGCAAGGTTTGCAGGAACATTTCCGCAATATTCTGTTAGCGGGTTCGGTTCAGGATAAAAACTTGCTGGAAGTTTCCGAGACCTATCGGGAAAGATATGTGCAGAGTGCAACCCGTTTTACTCCTCCGGATTTGATTCACATTATTCACCTCATAGCAGAAGCGGAGAATAAAATCAAATTTAGTAGCCTGCCGCAGCTTAGCCTGGAAATGTTGCTGCTAAAAATTGCTTTTAAACCGCCTTACACAGATCTGGAGGAAATTCTTTCCCTGGTGCAGCATCTAAAGAAATCTCCTGCGGGAGGTGCCGCTCCTTCACCAACCACAACCTCTTCTGTGAGAAGTACGGCCACATCATCCGCTGAAGGAAAGAAACAAAATACCGGGGGTGCCACCCCGAATGTCGCCTCTGCCTCTGTGGAATATGCCTCTTCTGCGCCTCAGGGATTCGGACAAATTCAAGAAAAACTTTCTGCTTTAAAGAAGCTGAAAACCGAAACATCTCCCCAGGCCACAAACAAAACGGCTTCTACGCCTTCGGCAACGGATATTTCTCTTGCCACAATTCGGGAGCGGTGGCGCGAGGTTACACAATTCATTAAAAAACAAAAAATTGCGCTGGGCTCATTTCTGGAAGATGGCCTCCCTTACTCCCTGCAAAATGACGAATTAACCATTGCCTACGATAAAAAAACATCCTTCCATGTAGAGCATGTAAGCTCCAATAAATCGGTGATTATCGAAGCAATTAAGAAAATTCTCGGTGCGGATGTGTCGCTGTCATTTGTCACTATCGATTTTGAGAAGGAAGGCATCCAGCGGGAACCACGCACCCCGGAAGAGATTCTGGAGGATATTAAACAAAAAGAACCGATTATTCGCAAGATTATTGATACATTTGGTCTTGCCGAACAATAAATCTTATTTTATATTTTTCAATGAATTAGAAAAAAGAAAATAAAGGAGTTCAATTTATGAAAGG
>JALWDQ010000208.1:0-1526 GCA_027039625.1 Calditrichia bacterium
TGGTTACTTCAGTTTCAGTGGTTCTCCGGAGGATCGGTATACGATTGTTTCTTCAGCAATTCTGGCCAGAGGTGGGCAATTTCCCCTTCGGCAAAATGGAGGGCAATTCCCCGGTCGCGCAAACGCTGGATTCCTTTTTTACCAATGCGCCGGGACACAAACAAAGCACAATCCTCAATTACCCGATACACCTCCAGCGTTTTAAGGTGCTGCAGCGTACGGGCAAACGGATTCTCCCGCTTTTCCCGAAAAGAGATAGCTCCCTGGCGATTCACTTCGTAAATGTGAAAATAGGGTGCCTGTCCCAGCATTCCCTTAAAAATCGTCTTCCCGTCAGCGGTAGCAACGGCAATTTTCTGGAACATTGGCTCTGCCTGGATGCGGAAATGGAATTCTTCCTCCCGCGTTTCCCGTACTTCCCAACCGCACTCCCGGAGGGCATCCCGAACTTCCGCAGCAGAGAAATAGCGTTCGGGAATCCCCGTATTGGTGCCGTGTTTCCAATCCACCAGCACCAATTTCCCCCGCCATCCTATCACCTGAAGAAGGTTCCGGAAAAAACGCCGGATCTCGGAGAAATGATGCAAGCTCATCACGGAAAAGACCAGATGGAAGCGGCCTTCTAACCGGTTTACTTCCTCGGCGGGAATGGGATGACAGTGGAGATGCTCGGTTTGCACGGGATAACTGTAAGGGTCAATTCCGGTAGCATCTACTTCGAAACGATTGACCCATTCCTGCAGTAAAGCACAATCGCCGCTACCTGCTTCCAGGAGGCGGGTGGCGCCCCGTGAAATTTCGGTTTCCACTACCTGCCGCAGTAACCGATACCCGGCTTCCTCCATAGCGGATAAAGAAATCATCCCGTTATTCGCTCTCCACCTCTTTCCACTGAAGGGTTTTATCACGCAGGGAGCGGTTGAGCAGTTCCGCATGTTCTACCGTCACCGGAAACTCGGCAATTTTATGAAGGTGGAAATCACCGGAATTTTCCACATCCACTTCATTGAGCAGCAAGTATCCATTGTCAAAATCCACCGTGTAAACCAGCAGATCGTTCTGGCGCAGATAGTTCCGGAGCGCTTCCTCCTTCAGCGCCTCCTGTAATCCCCCGGCAGCAAAGATGCGTACGTGCACAATGATGTCCCGGAACAACTGCGCCTGTTCCAGTGCTCGCAAGGTTTCCAGGAACAACTGTTTGGTTTGCTCGATGGGCGTTTCGCCACCAAACATCAGCACCACGGCATCGGGCTGGAAGGCAGTGACCTCTTCGGCAACCCGGGAAGCGTTTCCTTCCTCCACCACAAAATGTCCGGCCCGACCACCGGTACGGTCGGTAAAGGTTGCTTCGGCAGCGGCACTGATGGCACTGCAGATAGTATTTTTAGGTGCAATGATCGCCACCTTATTGTAGCTCCCCAGCACATCGGAACCAATCATTTTTCCGGTGAGTGCGCGTAAATACACCTCCTCGGCGAAGGTTGTTTTAGCCATGGAACATCCTCCTGTCATTTTTTTTACATTGT
>JALWDQ010000209.1:0-1525 GCA_027039625.1 Calditrichia bacterium
CTCCGTAAGGACGTCATCGATGCCTACAACCGGGAACTGATGCGCCGGAATTTGAGTGAGGAAATCTCATCGTCCGTCAAGCTGCTGGACACCATGCAATCTGTGGATTTTATCGATGGTTACGTGATGGCTGAGGTACCGGTGCCCAGATCGTTTGTGGGTAAGAGCCTTCGTGAATTAAACATCCGTGCTCGCTTCAATACCCAGGTATTGATGATTAAGCGGAAGAAACCCGGGAAGGAGGAGTTTTTCCAGCTGGTTCCTTCGCCCAATGAAGTACTTCAGGAACACGACCGGCTCATTCTGCTGGGTACGAAAGAAGGAATTCAAACCATTAAGTATGCCGGATGATTGAATTAAAACACATTCACCTGCGCGATTCCACCGGACGTAAACAGAAAGTGGAAATTGTGTACCAGGATGCGGATATCCTGGTAATTAACAAACCGGCAGGTCTGCGGGTTATTCCCGATCAATTCGTTCCCGCCTTCACCAATGTGAAAAATCTTCTGGAGGTGCAATCCCGTAAACTGGGTGATGAACGGGAGCAGGCTATCTGGGTGGTGCATCGCATCGATATGGATACCAGCGGGCTGGTGCTTTTTGCCCGCCATGCAGAAGCGCACCGCCATTTGAATCGTCAGTTCGAAGAGGGAACGGTGGAGAAGACCTATCTGGCGGTGGTGGAAGGGCGGTTCCGGGAAGAGAGTGGGGAGGTGGATTATCCCATTGATACCGGTAAACGGCGGGGACGGGTTCGCATTCACGAGCGGGGGAAACCGGCACTCACCCGGTATCGGGTGCTGGAACAGTTCCGCCATTTTGCGCTGCTGGAAGTCTCTCCCCGCACCGGACGCACGCATCAGATCCGGGTGCACCTGCAGGCTATTGGGCATCCCCTGGCGGTGGATCCGCTTTATCACCAGGTGAACCATCTTACCATCGGGTTTCTGAAAACCGGGCGTCGGGAAACCGGTGAGGTGGAATCGGCACTCATCTCCCGTCTCTCGTTACATGCCTTCCGCCTCCGGTTTACCCATCCGGGTAGTGGTGAGACGGTGCAGTTCGAAGCCCCTCCACCCCGGGACTTCCAGGCGCTGCTCAAAGCACTGCGCAAATGGGATGCTGCTTGATGTGCTGACCCATCTGCCAGAGCAAAAAGAAGATTTGCATTTTAATTGCAATGGGAATGAATTGTGTTGGAGATGCTATCTTTTTGAGGTCGGAATCGCCTTGAAATATGAACATTTTAGTGCTGGGTAAAATGACAATATCACTTTTTACACGAGCAGTAAAAAGAAAGAGCAAGTAAAAATTCTGGGGAGTTGTGTTACGGTGTCATTCTGAGCCACGCCGTAGGCGGGGCGAAGAATCTTTATTGTTTAGCTCCGAGTTTCTATACAGCATCCTGTCCATAGGACTCCTTTGGAGGATTCCCGTGAGATGGGAAAATAATGCCTATCTAGTAAAATGTAGTCCCGAAGGGACAATTGAATACGGATTTGCCAGGGAACGCCATATAATG
>JALWDQ010000210.1:0-1524 GCA_027039625.1 Calditrichia bacterium
GGTTGTGGATTGGGAGAGTTTGATATTTTTCTTGTACAGATTTTGTTTAAGCAGCGCCAGCACTTCCTGGAGAATCGTTTCAATTTGATAAAATTGGCGATTGGGTTTTTGGGGCTTGGCATAGGAGAACAGGCTTTTTAGCATGTCATCCAATCGGTTTACCTGCTTGATAATCCGCTTTACAAATTCGGTTTTGGGATCGTCGGGATCCAGTTCTTCTTCGAAGGTTTGAGCAATGGCTTTTATTCCCGCCAGAGGATTGCGAATTTCATGGGCAATGCCGCTGGCCATCACCCCCAGGGAAGCCAGGCGATCCATTCGCCGCATTTCTTCCTGCAACTCTTTGGAATAGGTAATATCTTTTAAAGAGATTAAATATCCCTTTTCCCGTATTTCCCGATCCCAGAATTCACTAACCGTAAAACCGATTAGTAGCTTCTCTTCGTTTTCGCGGATAATTTCAATCTCCGGTCGCTCGTAAGCGCCCTCCTTCTCTTCCAGGGATTCAAAAAGGATGCGGGTGTTTCGCTCGCCCAGAACTTCCGCAATTGGTTTGTTCAGGATTTCCCGGGAAGCTCGGTTAATAAGCTCTTCTGCGGGTTTATTAAGGTACCGAATGCGCTTTTCCCGATCTACCACCAGAATACCAAAGTTTAATTGATTAATGACATGTTCCAGGAATTTAAAAGAGTATTTCCACATTTCCGGTGTGGTAGAATCCGTGGAGGCATCAACGGTTTTCTGCAGCAGATAAAGTGTTTCAATTAAAAAAACAATCAATTGAATATAGCGGAAATGAAAATCGGAGAATTTTCGATTTTGTGTAAAAAGTACGGTTAGAACTGCCCGGGTGTTCCCATTGCTTTGTACGGGAAATACTCCGAATGCTTTAATTTGCAGGTTAAAATGAGATTTGAAATAAAAGTAGAGTTCGTTATTTGGGTTTATCTGATTTAGAACGGTATATTCCCCCAATTTTACTGCTTTTTGAAAAGGAACGACTTCCGAACTGTTTATTTCCAGCTTCCCGGATACGGGTAGCAACGGTAAAGAGGTATTAAGCACAAGATTCAAGTCGTTTTCGACCTCAAAAATTAGAATATAATCACCATGAACAATACTTTTTATGGAAGTGAGGGCTTTTTTCAGAAATAGCGAAGCATTTTGCTCGCGTACCAGATGATTTATTTCCACCAATAATGCCGCCATTTCCAGGAATGCCTGGCGAATATTGGCATGAAAAGAATTTTCTGTGGGTTGGTCGCTGCCAGCCTGGGATTTCGACGATAATAAGTTCTTTACCCGAATTTGTAAGTCCAGCTTATCGAATGGCAGGTAAAGATAATCCCTTAGGCCAGATTCCACCAGGCGCTGGCGTACTCGCGCCTGGCTGGATTTTAAAATACCCAGTGTGGGGATTCCCAGCAGTTCCATGTTTGTTAAAAATGTGAACAAAATATCCGGGATAGAATCATTAAATAAGGAAAGTTCCAATAAAACCAGGACAAACTCCTTGGATGGAGA
>JALWDQ010000211.1:0-4711 GCA_027039625.1 Calditrichia bacterium
GGAATATCCCATTCACCCCGTCCCATCCGGGACGGGTAATTTTCGTTTGGCCTCTCTTCCCACAAATGAATTTGTGGGCTAGGTGCAGGCCGTCCCTTCGGGACGGGTGTTTCGGTGTTTTACCTTCCCCTGAATTCATGGAATCCTTGGTATTTTCTGGTAGGGAACATCTCACGATATGGTTAAAATGCACAGAAATATTTTTCGCTGCGTACGTTGCGTTCGCTGCGGTTAATTTTTTGCATTTAGACATTCAAAAATCTTTGCGCCCTTTGCGCCTGCGTTGCGCTCTTTGCGGTTAAATAAGAATAACCGCAGAGTACGCAGAGAATGCGCAAAGGACGCAATGAGAAAGGAAATTCCAAATCACAAATCCCAAACCACAAATTCCAAAAAATGATCAAAATCAGAAATCTTTTTCGTTGCGTACGTTGCGCCCGCTGCGGTTAATTTTTTTTGCATTTAGACATTCAAAAATCTTTGCGCTCTTCGCGCCTGCGTTGCGCTCTTTGCGGTTAAATAAAATCAATCATATATTTAGAGATTCTTCGCTCCGCTGGCGCTTCGCTCAGAATGACAGGGAGGGTGTTGCTGTGTCATTCTGAACCCCGTCGCAGGCGGGGTGAAGAATCTCCTTTGTAGGATACAGATGGGAGGAGGAGATTCTTCGTCGTTCCGCTTCGCGGAACTCCTCAGAATGACAGAGGGGCGGTGTTTCTGTCATTCTGAACCCCGTCGCAGACGGGGTGAAGAATCTCACCATCGCGAAGCGCTGGGATTCCATTAACCACAAATTCATCTCTGGGAACCGATTCTTCCATGAGAGAATTATTCCCCATCCCGTCGGATGGTTTTTTCGAAAATTTCCCAGAAATTCGGGAAGGATTTCGCCACTGTTTCGGGATGCTCGATGCGTACATTGGGAACGCGTAAACCGACCAGTGCAAAACTCATGGCCAGGCGATGGTCATTGTAAGTGGGGAGGGAAGCTCCGTGGAGTTCTTGCGGGACAATCACCAGATGTTCGCCCTCTCGATACGCCTTCCCACCCAGCCGCTCGATATTCTCAATCACCGCCTGAATCCGATCCGATTCTTTGTACTGCAAATGGGCAATGTTTTGCAGGGAGCTGGGAGTGGAGGCAAACAACGCCAGTACCGCCAGAGTGGGTACCAGATCCGGGCAGTGCACACAATCCTCCTGAAATCCGGGAAAAGAGTTCTTCCCGCGTACCTTCAGAATATCCCCTTCCCATTGAACCTCTCCGCCAATTCGTTCCACCAGGGAAAGAATCCGGCGGTCTCCCTGGGCCGAATTTTTCACCAATCCCTTAAGACAGACTTCTCCTCCCGTAAGCATCGCACCGGCAATGAAATATCCTGCGCTGGAATAGTCCCCTTCCACGGGCAAAGTTGGGGGTAGAGAAATCTGCGAACTTCCCGGAATTTCAAATTGTTCTCCCCTGCGGACACAGGAAACGCCTGCCTGCTGTAAAAGGCCCACTGTTAAATCCACATAAGAAGCAGAAACCAGCGGAGTTTGTAACCGGATGGTGAGTCCTTCCCGGAGGGTTGGGGCAATGAGCAGTAGAGCACTCAGGTACTGAGAGGAGCGGCTCACGTCCAGGGGCACAGTTCCTCCCCGGGAAATCGACCGGCGAATCGTGAGTGGTAAATGTCCGTTGTCATCGTCGATTTCTGCACCCAGATGGTGTAACGCCTGCAGCAATTCCGCCATGGGGCGCTGACACATGCGTGAGCTTCCGTCGATGGTGATGGGCGGCTGGTGAAGTGCCGCCAGCGCCGTGATGAACCGTGCCGTGGTACCGGAATCGCCTACCTGAAGGGATACCGGTTGGTTCCGTTCCCGAAAGCCCCGAAATACAAACGCTTCCTTTTCTTCCTCGATGCGGTAGCCCAGTTGTTGAAGGGCCCGGAGGGTAGCCAGGGTATCGTTACTGCGCAGGGGATTGATAATGCGCACCGGCTGGCGCGCTACGGCTGCCAGTATCAACAGGCGGTGGGTAACGCTTTTGGATGGGGGGATGGTGATTTTTCCCATAAGCCGCCCCTGGGGAATGGTGCGGACAGGGATGGAAGTGGCGTTTCGGGTCATTCCTCCGCCTCCTGTTCAATCTCCCGGTACACGCTGGCGACTTCCTGATAAGAAACATCCCTGCCGCTAAACATGCGGAACTGATGGGCTGCCTGCCTCAGGAACATCTCCCGGCCCGAAATGGTGCGGCAACCGGCTTCCCGTGCCCGACGTAGCAAAAGGGTCTCCGGAGGATTGTACACCACGTCCAGCACCACCATATTCTTCTGTAATAAATGTAACACCGGCGGTACAGTTTCGGTATCCGGCCACATGCCCAGCGGAGTGGTGTGGATTAAGCCATCAATTTTAAGCTGTGGAAGATCTTGCAGCGGGTAAAACCGGGCACTAAATTTTTGTGCCAGCATCTCTCCCCGGGATTCGTTGCGTCCTGCGATGAACAATTTCCGAATGCCCAGTTCTTGCAGCACCGCCAGAGCACTCCGGGCGGTGGCCCCGGTGCCCACCACCAGAACACCCTGCCGCAAGGAAGAACGGTAAGGGGTCAGAAGTTCTAACAAAGCCAGAAAATCGGTGTTAAATCCCCACCATTCCCCCCGGCGGTGAATCAGGGTATTGCACACTCCGGATTTTTCCACTGTGGGAGATGCGATTTTCAGATAGGGAAGTACCTGCTCTTTATGGGGAATGGTGACGCTGAGTCCGGAGAGATACGGTTCCCATGCTGTCCAGAAACTGGCAAAGTCCCGGGCAGGGAAATTCAGGTACAGAAACTGGTGCAGCGAAAATTGCTCCCGTTGGGCTTCCTGCTGCTTCCGGTGCAGAAGCCGATTGTGCAATAACCAGCCCTTGCTCTGGGCGATGGGAAATCCCACTAATCCTACAATGCGCATATTGTGGTTCTTCTCCTGTAAAAAGTATGCGTGTTGTGCCTGGCGGAGGGTGATTTGCCCCGGCGCAGTGGCAGCTTCTTCTTCGGGGGCGACATACGTCCAGGCATTGCCACGCACGGCACCGATGAGCCGGGAGGGAATGCCCGCTTCCCCCATGGCATGAATAATGATTTTCTTCCCGCTGGCACGAAAGGTTTCCAGCAAGCGCAACGCCGTAGCGGCATCGTTCAATTCCTGTGCCTGAAACACCAGTTTGTACACCGCTGCGGGTTGTTGCAGCATCTCCTGAAATCGTTCTTTTAATCGGGTAAAATCCCGTTCCCGGGTGTGGTGAGAAAGCACCACCTGCGCGGGAGGCAAACCTCCGGGTCGGGACAGTAACTCGCCTACCTGCTGCCATTCCACATCCACGTAATCCGCCCCCGCCTGGAGGGCCTGTTGGAACAATTCCCATAGCAGTTCCGGATTCCCTCTCCAGAATCCACCTTCGGAAACACTGCGAATGGTTACAATAATTTTCGGGAATGGTTGTTGCTGAAGGTTTCCTTTCCTGGAAAAGACGTACCGGGGAAATAACCCCTCCCAGGGAGTGCTGCTTCGGGTGAATGCTTCCGGGAAGGATTTTTCTTGCAAGCGATCCAGGCGCAGTTCCACCAGGTCGGCTTCCCGGTACCGCACAAGCCATTCCTGTAATTGGGCGATGGATTCTGGCATCAAACTAACGCAAAGCCGGGGAGAGGAAGGCATCCTGAAACTCCTTTTCGGTCACGGGATAAAACAATTCCGGCGAAAATGGGGCTTTCAACAGGGTGAAATGGGGAATTTGCTGACGCACTTTTTTATCCCCCTGAATAGCCTCCCAGAGGTCTTCGGGATTGTAATCCCCGGGAGACACGCGGTCGAGCTCGTAAGCCGCTAACAGATGGTTTAACCGCTGGACAAATGATTCCGGGAAGTTCAGGAGATTCCGGGAAAGCACTGCTGCCACGCGCAGGCCCGCTGCTACGGCAAATCCGTGTTTAATGCGATAGTTGCTGAGCAGTTCAATGGCATGACCCACGGTATGCCCCAGATTCAAAACACTGCGGTAGTGGGCTTCCTTTTCGTCCTGTTCCACCACGCGGATTTTCCACTGGATGCAGGCCCGGATGACCTCTTCCAGCAAATCCAGATCGCGATTTAAAATTGCTTCCTTCTGCTCTTCCAGCAGGTTCCACAACTGCTGGTCGAAAAGCAGGGCGTATTTAATAACCTCAGCCAATCCGTTCAGGAATTCTTCCTGAGGAAGCGTTTTCAGAAAAGAGATAGCGGTAAACACCGCAGCCGGTTGGTAAAATGCGCCCAGCAGGTTTTTCCCCAGGGGATGATTAATACCCACTTTGCCCCCGATGCTGCTATCCACCTGAGCCAGCAAACTGGTAGGCAGATGAATTAAAGGAATTCCCCGGTGCAGAGTGGCGGCGACGAATCCCGCCAGATCGCCTGTGACTCCTCCACCCAGCGCCAGAATCAGGGTATCTCGTCCCGCCTGGCGCCGCAGGAGGCGATCTTCCAGCACGTTTTTCATGCGCCGGGATTTACTCAGCTCCCCGGCGGGGAAGGTGAGTGTTCCTCGAAAACGGGGCAATACCCGTAATTGCTCTTCCAGCAAACGCCGATGAAAAAAAGCCACGTTGGCATCGCCAATGATGAAAACGGCATAATGACCAAAATTTTCCCGGATAAAATCGATGAGTGACTCGTCCATTTCCCGCCCAAGATAC
>JALWDQ010000212.1:0-1520 GCA_027039625.1 Calditrichia bacterium
ATCACATTCAGGTGTGCTCTACTCTTTCCTGCGCCCTGAGGGGTTCCCGGGAAATCTACGAACATCTGACCCGGAAACTGGGAATTGAGGATGGGCAGGTGACCGAGGACGGAAAATTTTCGCTCCTGAAGGTGGAATGTCTGGGTTCCTGCGGTACGGCACCGGTGGTGCAAATTAATGATGATTATTACGAAGGGGTCACCCCGGAATCGCTTGATAAAATATTGGAATCATTAGAGTAATAAACGAATAGGGAAACGGTTCATGTTTGAGAAAGTGTTAACCCGCGACATAGATATACCGGCTTCGCAAGAGATTGATTATTACCTTCAGCATGGTGGATACCAATCGTTTAAAAAAGTGCTGAAACAGATGGATCCGGAAGCGGTTATTGCCGAGGTAAAGGATGCCAATTTACGCGGACGTGGGGGTGCGGGCTTCCCGGCTGGTGTGAAGTGGGGCTTTGTTCCCAAAAACAACGAAAAACCCCACTATCTGCTGTGCAATGCGGACGAAAGTGAACCGGGAACGTTTAAAGACCGCCTGTTGATTACCGGAAATCCCCACCTGGTGCTGGAAGGCATTATGATTGCTTCTTTCGCCATTCGGGCAAACACCTCTTACATTTACATTCGCGGGGAATTTGTAAAGGAAGCACGCATTCTGGAAAAAGCCATCGCCCAGGCGTACGAGAAAGGCTTTTTAGGAAAGAATATTCTGGGCAGCGGTTTTGATCTGGACATTTATGTGCATCGGGGAGCAGGGGCATACATTTGTGGCGAGGAAACGGCACTGATTGAATCTCTGGAGGGGAAACGGGGCTGGCCCCGCATTAAACCTCCTTTTCCCGCCATTGCCGGTGCCTGGCAGAGCCCAACTATTGTCAACAATGTGGAAACGCTGGCATGCGTTCCGCACATTATCGATAAAGGAGCGCGGTGGTTCCGTTCCATTGGACCCGAAAAGAGTCCGGGACCCAAGCTGTTTTGCTTGAGCGGCCATGTAAAGAATCCCGGTGTGTACGAACTCCCCATGGGTACCAACCTCAAAGAACTGATCTACGAATACGGGGGCGGGATTTTAAACGACAAAAAATTAAAGGCAGTGATTCCCGGCGGCTCTTCGGTACCGGTACTCAAAGCCGATGAGATTGACCTGGCCATGGATTTCGAGAGTGTGGCGCAGGCCGGAAGCATGCTGGGTTCAGCCGGTGTGATTGTGATGGATGAGAATACCTGCATGGTGGATGCGCTGCTAAACATCACTCATTTTTACCGCCACGAATCCTGCGGACAGTGTACCCCGTGCCGCGAGGGCACCAGTTGGGCCGAAAAAATCATTCGCAAAATTGAACACGGCCAGGGCACCATGGAGGATATCGACTTGCTGGATCAGGTGGCGCGCAACATCAACTTCCGCACGATTTGTCCCCTGGGCGATGCCGCCGCCATGCCCATTCGTTCTTTCGTGAAGAAATTCCGGGATGAATTCGTTGCCCATGTGGAGCAAAAAGGGTGCCC
>JALWDQ010000213.1:0-4707 GCA_027039625.1 Calditrichia bacterium
CTGGTAAACCAGTACAATGGGCACAAAGATGGCGGCGATGATGGTCATCACCTTCAGGGTATAGGGGCTGGACGAAGCGTTATAGACGGTCAGGCTCCATTCCGGATTGAGGCTGGAAACCAGCACGCGCGGGTAAAGTGCTAGGAACATGGTAATTACGGAGAACACGATGTTCAATGCCGTCATGATAAAAGCCCAGCCACCCATTTTTTTCTTCAGGAAATATCCTGCTGCCAACAGTGCCACAATGGCAATAATGGGGCTGATTCCGGGGTTTATGCCCAATTTGGAGTACATATCCGTCTGGAACACGCTCAGAATAATGAACAGGATGTACATAATCACCGCAATCACCCAGATTTTTTGAGCAAAAGAAAACGCTTTTTCTTCCACTTTTCCGGTGGATTTGATGGAGAGGAAAGTCGCTCCGTGCAACAGGAAGATGGTGAGAGAAGCCAGACCACCCACCAGGGCGTAGGGATTCAACAGGTTAAAGAATCCACCCACATAGGTCATGGTCTGGTCGATGGGCACACCCTTGATGAAGTTGGCGAAAGCCACACCCCACAGCAGAGCAGGAATGAAGCTTCCAATCGCCAGCATCCAATCCCAGAAATTACGCCATTTGGGGGATTCGTCTTTGCTACGGAATTCAAAAGATACTCCGCGGATAATCAACCCGAATAGCATCAGAAACAATGCCAGATAGAAACCGCTAAACAGGGTTGCATACCAGTTGGGGAAGGCGGCAAAAGTGGCACCACCGGCGGTAAGCAACCACACTTCATTTCCATCCCAGAAGGTGCCTACGGAGTTGATGGCTACACGACGCTCGGCGTCGTCCTTGCTGATAAACGGTACCAGCATGCCCACGCCATAATCGAAACCTTCCAGGAAAAAGTAACCGATGTATAATACGGCGATTAATATAAACCATAATGTGTTCAGATCCATTTATAGCCCTCCTAATTTATGCTTCTTCTTTAATTCCGGCCGTACCCAGTACGGCGTATTTTTTCAGGAGATAAATATCGGCAACCATTAAAGCACCGTACACCACAGTATAGAGCACTAGAGTAAGGCCTACTTCAAATGCACTGGTTGCCAGCGATACGGCTTCTTCCACCCGCATCACACCAAACACCACCCAGGGCTGACGTGCAATTTCCGTGAAAATCCATCCGGTAGAGATGGCAATGAGCGGGAAGAAAATTCCATACAGATACCATTTCATCTTGCCGTAGGTGAACTCCCAATTTTCTTTTTTCGCCCGCAGTAGGGCACCAATCACCATAATTAGCATCAAGAAACCGAATCCTACCATAATTCGGAACATCCAGTAAGAGAGGGCTACGGGTGGAACATAATTAGCATCCGGCCCGTATTTGTCGGCATACTTCTGAGCATATTCCTCCTGAATCTGATTAATTCCTTTTACTTCGCCGCTAAAAGAGTTGTAGGCCAGGAAGCTAAGGAGCCCGGGAATTTTAATGGCAAACACATCCTTGCGTTCCGCTTCGTTTCCAATGGTAAACAGAGACATGGCTGCCGGATCTTCGCTATTCCACAGGGCTTCGGCGGCTGCCATTTTCATGGGCTGCACTTTGACCATGTGCTGAGCCTGAGTGTGCCCCACCAGAATGACCAGCACCGTACCAATAATGCCGTACACTGCCGCCCATTTAAAGGAGGTCTGAAATACTTCCAGGTCATCCTTTTTCTTCCACAGATGGTAGGCACTAATTCCCAGCACAAAGAAAGCGGCCTGAGTTACGCCGGAGAAAAACACATGGGGGAACTGCACCCAGACGTGCGGATTGAAAAGAAGAGAGAAGAAATTGGTCATTTCCGCACGGCCGTTGCGCAGAACGAAGCCCACAGGTTCCTGCATAAAAGAGTTCGCAATTAGAATCCAGAGTGCCGAGAGGTTGGAACCAATGGCAAATAACCAGGCAGAAGCCAGATGGACTCCTTTGGAAAGCTTATCCCAGCCAAATACCCACACCCCAATAAAGGTGGATTCCAGGTAGAAGGCCAGCAACGCTTCCACAGCCAGAGGAGCACCGAAAATGTCGCCCACAAATCGAGAGTATTCCGACCAGTTCATCCCGAACTGAAATTCTTGCACAATACCTGTGACCACTCCCATGGCGAAGTTGATTAGAAACAGCTTGCCCCAGAACTTGGCCATCTTTTTGTACTTCTCGTTGCCTGTCTTCACATAAGCCGTTTCCATAATGGCAATAAAAATGGACAGGCCCAGGGTGAGAGGTACAAAAAAGAAGTGGTAAACGGTGGTGATGGCAAACTGCCATCGCGCTAACGTAAGTACACTCATATAAGCCTCCTTATTTTAATTAGTGAAAGAACTTTACCCCAGGGACAAAACTTCATCCGTTATGGAGAAATCTATGATTTTACGCTCCTTTAATTGCTTCAGGAGGTATTCTTCCAGTTCCATAAAGAACAGGTGAATTTTACATCCGGCTACCAGGGGGCAAATTTGCGGTTTAACCACACATTCGTTCATGGTTGAATTAAAACCCATGGCCGTTAAAATATCGTAAATGGACAGTTTTTCTGGATGTTTTTTCAAGTAAATACCACCATGTTTTCCCTGGACCGTGGCGATGATTTTATTGCGTTTCAGTCGATGCACAATTTTGTGGGCAAAGGCTCGGGTAATGAAAAGCTTGCGAGATATTTCCGAGAGGGGAATGGGGCCGCTGTCGTAATTTCCGGCCAGATATGCACAAATTCGAATGGCATAATCATTTTCGCGAGTAATAAACGAGTTCATAGATATTATACTTAACTTGTCCAGTATAATATATCATTTTTTTTGAAAAAGTCAAGGGTTGTGAAATATCGCACATTTTTTCTTAAAAGTTTTCATTTCAGCAGTTTGAATTGTCTTTCAATTTTTTTACCAATTGGTAAAATTAATTTTCAATTTCTATTAAATTGCTCCATTAATGTGAGGTCATACATGTTTTTCTCGAATGGGACGGTAAAAAAGCTAAAAATTACCGGAAAGCCACTGGGAAAAATTATCCTGGAAGAATTTATCAAATCTGCGAGAGGCAAATAACAAATCCCAAGAAACAAAACCCAAAATCCAAATCTCAAATAACAAGTTCTTAAAATTAGCACATTTTAATGGATTTTTTTCTTTTTAACATGATAGCATTATTTTTAATCCGTGTCCATTTGTGAGATTCGTGGGCAAATTTCTTTTACCATAATTTTGTCGTGACCCGGATTGTTGGGTTAAAGTTGTTGTAATCCCTTCGCGATATCGGCAGCTTCTTAGCACACTTTGCGGTTAAACGAGATTATTTGCAAAGAGCAAAGGGAAATTCCGGTCATTGTTACCTTTCCCGGGTGGAACCATCTAATATAAAAAATGATTTAACACTTGCTAAACGCAGGAGAAGGGTTTATTTAGAACAGAAGGTGGTGATTGTCCCCAAGTTCGTTGAGGCACGGGAGAAACAAAAAATTCAGGGATCATGAAGGAACTAACCAGCAGAGAACGATTGGTGTTAGAAAGCATCATTAAGAAATACATAAGTACGGCAGCCCCGGTGGCCTCCAGTCAGGTGGCAAATTTTGGTTATTTGCGTTTAAGTCCGGCGACCATTCGTAATATCATGGCCAGTCTGGAGGAAAAAGGGTATATTTACCAGCCACACACCTCTGCAGGACGCGTGCCCACCACCCGGGGGTACCGTTTTTATGTGGATCGGTTGATGAAGCGGGGACGGTTAACGGTAGCGGAGCGGGATACCATTCGAGAAACCTTGCAGCGCATGCCCGGGGATTGGGAGGTAATGCTGCGCGAAGCTACCCGAATACTGGCCTATCTTTCCCGGCAGTTGGGGGTAATCGTGTCTCCGCATCTGGAGGAAGGAATTTTCCACCGATTGGATATCGTCCGATTGAGCAGTGAGCGGATCCTGCTTATTCTTTCCATCAAAAGCGGGTTGGTCAAAACCATTATGCTGGAATTGCGGTCTTCGGTTAGCGATCGGCAGCTCCGGATGGTGGAACGAATTTTGAACGAGCGTTTGCAGGGATTGAAATTAGAACAAATTCGCCGGGATTTTGCTGCCATTGTACGCAATGTGCCCCGGGAGCACAGCCAGATGATCCATCTACTTATCCGCAATGCCACCCGGCTGTTCGATTTCCGCCAGGTGGGCGATGTGTTTGTGAGCGGTACCCAGCATATTCTCAAACAACCGGAATTTCTGGATCCCCACAAAATTACCACGGTAGTAGAGGCGGTGGAAGATCGCAATGTTCTCCTGCGAGTTCTGGATCGCCATGCCCGGAATGAGAATATGGTGGTTAAAATCGGTGAGGAGATTGGCGAAGCCAGGATGAGCGATTGCAGCCTCATTGCTGCCCGCTATCGGATTGGAGAAGTAGCGGGTACGCTGGGTATCATTGGACCCACGCGTATGAATTATAGCCACCTGATTTCCCTGGTGGATTACACTGCCCGAATTTTATCGGACATTATGGGGCAGAATTAATTTCGGAAAATAGTTTTATTTATTGAACCCGGGACATCCATCCCCTAAATTTACACGTTTTTAAAGAAGATTTTCCGCATAGCGATTATAGTATTGAAACGACGGGTGAACCGGATAAATACAATTAATATCAGGAAGCGATTATGACGACCAAACGGGATTATTA
>JALWDQ010000214.1:0-1519 GCA_027039625.1 Calditrichia bacterium
CTCCCGTGGCGTCGGGGCCCAGGGTGGGAGTGACTCCCTGGGGCAGGCGTCCGGCCACGTAATTCAGATATTCCAGCACCCGGCTGCGCGCCCAGTACAAATCGGTTCCATCTTCGAAAATGATGTACACAAAAGAGAGACCGAAGAAGGAATACCCGCGTACTGTTTTGGCATAGGGCACGGCCAGCATGGCGCTGGTCAGCGGGTAGGTTACCTGATCTTCCACCACCTGAGGTGCCTGACCGGGATATTCGGTAAGAATAATCACCTGCACATCGCTCAAATCCGGTATGGCATCCACCGGCGTTTGCAGGGTCACTAAAATGCCTGCTATCCCAATAAGTACAGTAAAAATAATAATTAAAAAACGGTTATTGACAGAAGCTTCTATAATTTTTTTCAGCATCGTTTATCCTTGTTTTCCTGTTTGCATCCTCACCTATTTTTCAAATTCTCTGATTCTCTAACACTACTACCGATAAAGATTCACTCAGCCTGTTTTTTAAGTTTTTTTCCTGAAGTGGATTTTTTCTCCTCCGCTGCTTTGGGGGAAGAGGTTTTCTTTTGTTTCTTTTTCTCTTCCAGCATCTTTTGAATCGCTTCTTGCAAGCGGCTTTCGCTGTCCAGCAAGAATTGCGCGGAGGTCACAATGGTTTCCCCTTCCAGCAGGCCCGAAACAACCCGGATATTCCCCTCTCCGTCTTCCTCGCCAACACGAATTTGCCGGGGTTCGAATTTCCCTTTCTCCCGCACCACAAACACCACATCCCGCTTGCCGGAGCGGATGACCGCTTCGACGGGAATAACCAGGGCATCGGGAATGGTTTTACCTTTCAGGAAAACATTGGCGTACATGCCCGGTTTTAACTCCAGATTCGGATTGGGGAATTCCAGGCGTACCTGCACATCCCGCGCTTTCTCGTTTAAATAGGGGTAGATGTAGCGAATTTTCCCCTGGAACCGTTTCCCGGGCAGATAGGTTAATTCCATCTCCGCCGCTTGTCCTTCCCGAATCCAGGGCAACTCGTTGTCGTAAATGCTGGCCAGCACCCACACGGTGGAAAGGTCAGCAATCTGGTAAAGATTGCTTCCCTCCTTTACATAAGCTCCCTCCACGGCATTTTTGTGCACCACCACACCGCGGTAGGGGGAATGCAGGGGAAGCGTTTTCCGCACCTTCCCGGTTTTCTCCAGACGCTGAATTTCCGATGGTGGGATGTTCCAGTAATCCAGGCGTTTGCGAGCGGCTTTCAGGAGCGATTGCGCCCCTTCCTGTAAAGAGGCGAAGCTGGCGCCCTGAACCGATTTCAAATTCTGTAACGCCAGTAAATATTCCTGCTGGGTGGTTACCAGTTCCGGAGAATAGATTTCCAGCAGCGGCTGTCCGGATTGTACCATCTCCCCGGTGTAATCCACATACAACTTCTCGATCCAGCCCGAAATCCGGGAATTTACCGTGAACAATTTGCTTTCGTCGTATTTCACGATGCCCACGGTGCGGATGGTCCGGTTAAAATCT
>JALWDQ010000215.1:0-1517 GCA_027039625.1 Calditrichia bacterium
TGAAATCCAAGCTGGATGAAAATGTCGCCGGAATCATGCTCACCAATCCCAGTACCCTGGGCATTTTCGAGCGCAATGTGAGCCGTATCGAGGAGCTGGTGCGCCAGGCCGGTGGCTTGATGTACATGGACGGGGCGAATCTCAATGCGTTGCTGGGAATTGTTCGTCCCGGTGACCTGGGATTTGACGTGCTGCACATTAATATTCACAAAACGTTTGCTTCGCCCCATGGCGGCGGGGGTCCCGGCTCGGGTCCGGTGGCGGTAAGCGAGCGGTTGCAGGACTTCCTACCAGTACCGGTGGTGCGCGAGAAGAACGGACGGTACTACTGGCATTATGATATTCCCCATTCCATTGGACGCATGCTCACTTTTTACGGTAATTTTGCTGCTCTGGTACGCGGTTATGTGTACATCCGCATGCACGGAGACCAGGGTCTGAAAGAAATTAGTCGCAATGCCATCATCAATGCCAACTATTTGTTGAAGAAACTGGAGGGAGTGCTGGAACTGCCCTATCGTACCCGTCCCATGCACGAGTTTGTACTTTCCGGGGCAAATCTGGTGAAGGAATACGGAGTCAAGACAATCGATGTCGCCAAACGGCTGCTGGATTACGGGGTGCACGCACCTACGGTTTATTTTCCCCTGATTGTCCGCGAAGCGTTGATGATTGAACCAACGGAATCGGAAAGTAAGGAAATGCTGGATTATTTTGCGGAAGCACTCACCCGGGTGGTGGAAGAGGCCAAAAGCGATCCCGAAAAGTTACATCAGGCACCCTGGACAACGCCGGTACGCCGGGTGGATGAGTTAAAAGCAAATAAAGAATTAAATGTTGTGTACGAAAAATAAATCGTTTCTTGAGCCATGGCCGACAAAATTTTAATTGTGGACGACAATCCCCATGTCCTGAAGCTTCTGAAAATTAGCCTGGAAAAAGCGGGATACCAGGTGTTTACCGCCGAAAATGGGGATATGGGGTTGGAAAAGGCCAACGAGATTGAGCCCGATTTAATTATTTCGGATGTGATGATGCCCCAAACGGATGGCATTGAGTTTTGCTGGATGATTCGCGAGAATTCTCGCATTCCCATGGTGCCGTTTATTTTCCTCACCAGCCTGAAGGATCGGGATATGGAAATTCGGGGATTCCGGGCAGGTGCCGATGAGTATCTGGAAAAGCCGGTGGATCGACAGGTGCTGCTGGAGAAGGTGGAAACATTGCTGCAGCGCTCCCGGCGGGTGAAAGCGATGGACAGCGAAAAGTCCCAGAAAGTAAAGGGATTCGAAGGGAATCTGGAAGACCTGACCCTGGTGGAAGTGATTCAGTTAATCAATTTGAATAAGCGCAGCGGAACTCTGCGGGTGGAAAGTGAGGAAGACGGATTACTGGTGTTCGAGAAAGGCAACCTGTTTCATGCTTCGTGTGGAAATATTCAGGGAGAGGAGGCGGTCAACAAGTTGGTTACCTTTAAAAAAGGAATTTTTCGCTTCGAACCGGAAGTGGTTTCGGCA
>JALWDQ010000216.1:0-4697 GCA_027039625.1 Calditrichia bacterium
ATAGAGCAGCGAACCCGGCGCATATTCCCAGCGAATCACCAGATTAGAACGAAACTGCTTGAAATTAAAATCGGGGTTTCCGATGGTATAATCCACTGTACCATCCCGATCTTCATCTATCCGATACACACCATCCTTTGCATCGTAGTGAATTTCCTCTGCGGTAAATGTGTGAAAACGATCCTCATAGCGCTGCGCCCTGGGATGGGTAACCCGCTTAAAGTGGGAATATGCTCCCGCCGAAACAAATGGCTGTCCGTAATACTGAATGGTTAAATCCGGAGTAATACTCAAATTCAACCGCAGAACAATGCCCAGCGTTTTTTGATGAATCCGTGCCAGAATATAGCGTTCTTCATCATCTTTTTGCACGGTGCTCACATATTGCAGATTATCCGTTCCCCAATTGTAAAACGGTTTGAAAGAAAAAGTGAGATAGTTTGTGGGTTTCACGTACAGTCCTACACGGATATTCCGATCGTGGGTAATGCCATCATCGTTCTGGCTTATGAAACCGCCCAGGTTCAAAGACCAGGTTTTGCGGGAGTCCGAGGATAGAGCGATGAAATAATGCCATTGTCCTTCAGTGCGGAACAGGGGGCCGCCCCGTAACAGATACGGCGATAACCCCGACATCTGTCGATTAATTCCGTTGTAGAATCTCCAGTAATTTCGGAATTCTCCACCACCATTCAGGTTACCACCGGTGAAGAGATGCTCGCCTCCAAAATTCCACCCCTGCCACTGGTTGATATTCACCGAAGCCCGCCGGAATATTCCCCAGGGATTGAAGAGCCGATACCCCACCCAGATAAACTGCATAAGCTGGTCGCTCTGGCGTAAATAGCCGATATCATTCAATTCCAGCCCAGGCGAGCGCCAGACACCTCCCACAACGTATTGCCAGTGGGAATTTCCCACGCGCCCCACGCCAATGGTGCCACCATGCCCCGTTAAAACCGTACGATTGGAATCCAGGTGCACATAATTGGCGTCCGGGCGCTGATAATAGCGGGCAGAAGAGGTTTGCAAACGCAGCATCGCTTCGGGGTCACCTTCCACCCGACTACCTACCAAGCGCAGATCCAGCATATACGATTTGTTCTTCCAAAAATGTTGAAAATCGATTCCTCCGCTATAAGCCGAACGGGGTAGAAAGCGTAAATCCCGGGAGCGAATGCTACGAAGTGTGGAAGTTACCATCCCTCCAATCACCGTATTTCCCTGGCGGAAATCTTTTTGCAGACGTCCTACAAAATAATTGGTAAGCGGCTCTACCGCTTCCTGGCGGCGAACTCCGGCCGAATCGATTTGCGCTTTCTCTTCTGCTGTAACAGCTTCCAATAAACCTACCGACCAACCCTGTGCTGTTTTTCCGCTCAGTTTGGCTGCTCCCAGAATGGTGGTTTGCTCGGGAATACGGGTGTATTTATTTCCCGTTAGCGTGGGTGAACCCTGGGGCGCCCGTCCAATTCGCCGACTGTAAAAGAGCGATTCGCGGGACATTTCTCCTTCCCCAAAAGCCAGAGGAAACTGAAAAATATTGCGCCCTTCAATGAAAAAGGGGCGCTTTTCCTCAAAAAACGTCTCAAATGCCGTTAAATTTACCTCGGAGGGATCAGCTTCCACCTGCCCAAAATCCGGATTCACCGTTAAATCCACCGTAATATTTTCGGTTAAACCGATTTTCCCATCCAGCCCGCCGGAGAGACGGGTATCCCTTCCATCGGCAAAGGGATTGCCTTCTTCTGCCGGATACAACCGTACATCGGAGACCGCGTAGGGGAGGAGCTCGATTCGCCGTGGGGGACGGATATCTTTTAATCCCTCCAGATACCCAAAATAAGAAACAAATCCGCTGGAATTTTTAGGAATCATCTGCCAGAGGTCCAGCTCTTGATCCCGGTAAATATATCGGTACAATTCAAGACCCCATCGTTCCGTATTTTCCCGCGAGAACCGCAGCTGACTGAAGGGAATGCGCATTTCGGCAGCCCAACCCGAATCATCCACACTTACCGCCACTTCCCACACGGGATTCCAGCTTTGATTCTGATTTTCGAACCTATCCCCGGAATGGATAATATCTCGTTTAACCCCGGCAGCATTTACAGCAAAATGAAAACAGGTGCGCCGGTCGAAGTAGCTATCAATCAGGATTCCCACCACATCGCTGTCATCTATCTCATCCCGCCGGGCCAGGCGCCGCTCAATCTTTTGCGGCTCACTATCGTAGGCCCTGATGAATACATACAGATTTTTATTATCATATAAGATTCGAAAGGCTGTTCTCTGGGATGGTAAAGCATTTTCTACGGGATCGAGCTGGACGAAATCTGTTCCCACTTCTGCGAGTTGCCAGATGAGATCCGCGTCCTTTCCATCAATCTCCGGAGCCTGTGAAGTAACACGATGGGCATAATAAATTTTACGCTTCTCCATTTCTCCCCCTACCACACCCCGCACCAGAAACAACCCGATAATAATGAACACAAATTGACGAATCATTCCACCGGTCCTTGTGTTTTGTGCACAAACGCAATTTACGACTAAAAAATTCGGAATGTTGCAGAATACTTTCCCCAAAAATACATTCGCTGATTTTTTTAAATGGTAATGTTTGCTCCTAAGGCTCGTTCTGAGCAGGTCCTGTTCTGGATTCGCTTTATCAGAGAAGCACCAGGAGAAAAAAATCGATGGGAGATAATACCTAAGAGTTCCTGAATTTTTCGTAAGGAATATGGCGAATTTATCTCTTCTGTCGAAAAAAAAGATGCGGATTGACGAAAATCCGCTCAATGGTGGTGTTATTTGTTCAATTAATGAATTTTTTGTGGTGGGTATTTTATTGAAATATAACAACTTATTTTTCTGGATTAGAAATTATGAAATGTGGCACATCGCTTGCTTGATTTTACTTGACGAAAATAAGGATGTTGGCATGAACGAAGAAAAACGGAATTTTTATTTGAAGAATTTAACCCACCCGGATGCTGCGGTTCGTAAAGAAGCTGTTTTAAAATTAGGTGCCGAACGCGAACCTTTTCTTTTTAAAATATTGTCCACTTATTTTTCGGATGGGCATCCGGAAGTACGGGATGCACTTTACCAGGTGTTCGTGAGTGTTCGGCAACGCTGGGTAGCAGAGATTGTGGTGGATGTGCTGTATTCCCCGCAAATTTCTGTACGTAGCCTGGCGATGGAAATTCTGAAAACGCTGGGTGCTATTTCCATTTTTCCCCTGCGGAGGCTGGTCGTCTCGGAAAATCGAGAGATGAGGAGGATAGCCGCAGAACTTTTTGGTGACATTCCCGATCCCCATTCCTCGGAAATATTGCTCAGTATGCTGGAGGATAAAGATGAGTACGTTCTGTTTGCGGTAATAGAGAGTCTGGGGAAGTTGCGGGAAATTCATGCCATTCCTCGATTAATGACGCTCGCCGAAGGTTATCCTCGATTAAAACCAGCAATTTTAAGTGCCCTGGCCAACACTTTTATGCATTGGGAAAAGGTTATCACTAACACGGGAATACCTGATTCGGATCCCGTTCAGGTGATGTCCTTTCTGGTATCGATACAGGAATCGGGTCTATCAACTGCATTTTCCCCGATTTTAAAAATATTGGCAGAAGATGCTTTTGGTCTGGGCGAGGAGGCTATAAAAGCACTGGCGGAAATATTGAAAAAAAATCCTCATCTAACCCTACCACATTCTTTGTTACCGGTGTTGATTTCGAATAAAGAACGTTATCGTACAGCTTTTTTGTATGAAACGTTTTTAACCTGCCTCTCGGCTATTCCGGCTGCGGAATCGTTCCGCCTGCTTGTTAAGGAAGCAGGGGAGGACAAAACAAAAGTTGCCAGAGAAAAGTTGCGTTTCTTCTTAAAACGCTATCCTTCTTTTTTGGTGAGTGAATATGCCCGATTAAAACCTGAGGACCGTTTGCAGTGTCTGGAAATTCTGGGAAATGAGAATGTGGCGGTTTACGACGAGGCATTATTCGAAATATATCCCGGAGTAGAAAACCCCCGGGAAAAAGAAATGCTTTTAAAGGTAATTTCTCAGAGCACTCATCCCAGAACCACTCCCTTTCTGATTCAGCAACTTTCGCGGCAGAAAGGGGAAATTCGGGCGCAGATATTAAAGTACCTGGCAGGAATGGGTAACGAGGAACTCTGGCAAATTTTCCTGCAACATCTGGAAGACGAGGATCATGAAGTGCGGGAAGCGGCTTTACAGGGATTACTGCGGTATCCGGGAAAAACTGCCCGGTACGTCCAGACTCGCCTGGAGAGGGGAAAACCTTCTCAAATTGCCCGTTGGCTGGATGTTGCCTTCGCCCTGCCTATCTCTTATGCCGAAAATGTACTGAATCAGTGGTTAAAAACGGAGGCGGAGAAAAATATCGATTTATTAAAAGAGCATCTTAAAGCCAGTGGAAAGGTAAAAGATTTTATAATTGCTGGATTGGTCGCACTCCAATATCCAGAGCTGGAAGAGAAATTTTTCTCTCGTATGAAAATTGAAGAAAAGAAACTTCTACTGGATGCTGAGAGCAGAAAATACTGGGGTTCTCTGGAGCCTGCTGCCCGGGAGCGATTGCGCTATGTACTCCGTAACATCCCGGAGCTCGGATCTGGTTTGTCTCCGGAACATCTTCCAGACTCTTTTGCTTCACAATCACGAAATAAAATGG
>JALWDQ010000217.1:0-4694 GCA_027039625.1 Calditrichia bacterium
TTCTTCGTATGAGTGTTTCTGGGTGGCGCCCTGGGTGATCAGGGCAGCCGTGAGGGCCGCCAGCCCTTCTTTACCAGCCGGGTCGTCCTGGGAGCCCGCCTTAACCCACAATCGGAAGGAAATGGTTGGATCGTCGCTAACCGGCATCAATACCATATTCTGAGCCTCCTTTTTGCCGCAACCCAATATTCCAGAAATAAACAATGTAAGTGTGACAAACCAGAAGATTTTTCCTTTCATTATTTTTCCCCTTTCAAAATAATCACAGTGCGATGATTTTTGCGGAAATATTTTTGGGCAGCCGCCTGGATATCCACAGCGGTAACCGCTTGCAGGTTGTTGTAGTAGGTGTCCAGCTCTTCAATACCGCCGGTAAGCGCCACGAAGCGCGCCAGATTCCCGGCAATGTGATCTGGAGTATCCAGGCTCATTAAGAATCCGTACCGCACCCGCTTTTTGATTTTTTCCAGTTGTTCGTCCGATACCGGCTCTTTTTGAAAGCGAACAATGGTGGCTTCGATTTTCTTTTCCACCTTCGGGATGTCCTGCTCATTTTTCACGATGGCATATATGGAAAACAGATTGGGATCGCGACTGAAAGGGAAATATCCGCCTACGGTTTGTGCAATTTGCTCCCGCAGCACCAGCTCTTTGTACAGATCGCTGTTGTTCCCGAACGCCAGTTCCGCCAGCAAATCGGCAGCCGCGATGATTTTATTATGGGGATCGAACGCATCGCTTTTGTACGCCATCCAGAGAATGGGGAGGGTGCGACCGGGATAGTGCACGACTTTCCGGCGTTCGCCCTTTTGTTCCGGCTCCGGGGTAATTTTGGGCGGAACGTAGCCCGGCTTCCAACCCCCGTAATATTTTTTGATTAATGCCTTGGCCTGCTGGGGATCGAAATCCCCCACCACCAGCAACACCACATTTTCCGGTCGGTAATAGCGCTTAAAGAAGCTGAGACTGTACTCGTACATATTGGGCATGTTTTTAATATCCCGTTCGAAACCGATGGTGGTGTGTTTGTAGGTATGCACGTCGAAGGCCAGGTTTTGCAGTTCCTCGAAGAGTACCGAATAGGGATTGACCCGCCCTTTCCGGTATTCTCCATATACCGCCCCTGCTTCAGTTTTGAAAGCGGTTTCGTCGTAGGAAAGGTTCTGGAAGCGATCGGATTCCAGCTCCACCACCTTTTCCAGCGCTTCGGTGGGAAAGGTAAGGTGGAAGCAGGTGTAATCGTCCGTGGTGTAAGCGTTGGCATCGGCGCCCATTTCGGTGATGAGTTTATCGTACATGGAACCGGGATATTTTTTAGTGCCGCGAAACATCATGTGCTCGAAGAAATGGGCAAATCCGGAACGGCCCGGTTCCCATTCATCCCGGCTCCCCGTGCGCACAATGCTGTAATAAGCCACCAGTCCGCTGCCTTTAACGGGAATCAGATAGGCGTTCAGACCATTGTCCAGTTTGTAGTGTTCGTAAGAATAGGGAAAGAACGATTCGCCCGCCTGTGTTACCATAGTTCCTCCAATTAAAAAGATGGTGAGTATCACCAGCATCCATGTTTTCATTCCGCACCTCGTGTTTAGAGTCATCTGTTTAAACCATTTTGTTGTCAGGAATTTAGAGGCTATCGGGGAAGGATTCAAGAAAAAGAATAAAGAAAAAGCCCTGACTTTTTTTTAAATGAAAAATGAAAAATGGAAAATGAAAAATGGAATTTTGGAGGAATGGAAAATGAAGAATGTTGTGTTGGTAGAATTTTGGAGGAATTTTTTACAACCGCAGAAGCCAAAGAAACAACATATAAACCATAGAATACACAGAAGGCACGGTGAGATATTTGGGCATAGAGCATCCGAACGTCCGAAGGTCCATAGGTCCATAGGTCCATAGGACTCCAAAGGAGACTCCTTTGGAGACTCTTTTGGAGACTCCTTTGGAGGATCCCTGTGGGATAGAGCATAGAGCATAAAGCATAAAGCATAAAGCATAGGGCATCCGAACGGATCCCTGTGGGCTAGAGCATGGAGCATAGGGCATCCGAACGGATCCCTGTGGGATAGAGCATCCGGACGGATCCATGTGGGATAAAGCATAAAGGGACAAGTGTCCACAGGGTACCCGGAACGGGTCCGCTCATCCTCAGGATCCTGAGGAAAGGGTTCTGCGATTTGCTGTAAGTAACTGCGAGTGAGTCCCGGAGGGACGGATTGCGCTTAACCCACAAATTCAGAGGCTGTGTGAAAATGCAATGTCAATGGAATATTTATTCATTGATATTCGAAATAAAATATAGCCCCGAGCTTTCTTCACAGAATCCCCACGGGAAGCTCGGGGATCTTATATCTAAAGAAATAAATTGGGCTTTAGCCCCATTTTAGGCTAAAACCTGAATTTGTAAGGGGATTTTGAGCTCCACGAGCTTCCACTCACAGAGCCCGTCCACGGGATCCTTCGGACATCGGGCAGGATGCTGCGCATCCGTAGGATTCTGCGAAAGAAGCTCGTGGCTATAAATAAACAGCGCAAATTGATATTATTTAATGATTTTCCTTGAATATCAGGGTTTATGGAAATCCAAAGATGCAAAAATATTCCTGTGTTGTTTACTTAATGATGGGGTTATAGAGTCCGTTGAAAAACATTAAATTCAGTAAGGAATAAAAATAATTCTACATCTTTTACTACCGCATTATTACATAAATATGGCAAATTACAATATGCATGTTATTGAATAATATTCTTCTGATTTTCATTTTCACAAGGCCTCTTCATTTGTGGGTATGGAAAACATCTCTATTCACACGTCCCGAAAGGGACAGAATGAAATAAGTGACCATCAATATTCAACAAACCGGAAAGCACAGTGGAGTATTCAAAAAAATCTTTCCTCCAGAATTTATCCCTGACAAAAATTCTACCACAAAATTTAAGTTTAATGTTGCAGTTACCGAATATTGATAAAATACAAAGGTTTCATTTAAAGGAGTACACCCATGATGTTTAAAAACAGGGAGAGTGGTTATGATTATTCGCTGGAATTCCTCTTTTTCCGTCGGTGTGGAACAAATTGATGAGCAACACAAGCAACTGGTGGAACACGTGAATCAATTAACCCGAGCAATAACCAAGGGAAAAGCACATCAGGAACTTTCCCATCACCTCAAATTTCTCATCGATTACACTCATTTCCATTTTAGCACCGAAGAAGCATTTATGGTCAAATATCATTATCCGGGATTGATCAGTCATCGAGAAGAACACGAGTTCTTTAAACGAGAACTGGCCAAAACTTTACTCCAGATCAAAGAGCATGGGGTGACGACCGAAACACTCTATAAAATTCAGTGGGGATTGGTAAATTGGGTGGTAGAACATATTAAAGGAAAAGATGTGGAGTTTGGGGAATTTCTCAATTCTCACAATTCGAAAGAATTGCCACAGAAAAAAGCTCTTTAAACGTAAATTGTGGGGAGAAGGGAGGAAAAATGGTGAGGGGTAACCCCAATGAATTGTTAAACCCCCAAATTTAATTACGGCAAAATCCTTCGGGTTTTGGAGAATTTTTTAATTGGGATATCCCTTTTTACGCAAGCCGGAGGGATGTTTTCAGGCAAACAAAGCGGTTTCCAGCAGCTCACACAGAATGTGAATCATCACCCCGTGCACTTCCTGAATGCGGGCAGTTTCCATAGAAGGCACAATTAAAGGAATATCCACCAGCTGTTTTAATTTACCTCCATCTCCTCCTAAAAATCCGATTACAGGTATGTTTTTCTTTCTGGCAACTTGCGCGGCTTGAATCACGTTGGCCGAATTGCCACTGGTGCTGAATGCGGCCAGCACATCGCCGGACTGCCCCAGCGCTTCAATTTGCCGGGCAAAGACCTGCTCGAAGCCATAATCGTTGGCACCGGCAGTAAGGATGGAAGTATCTGTGGTAAGAGCCAGCGCCGCTATGGCAGGCCGATTGAAGCTGGAGCGCAGGCGCACCACCAGTTCCGCGGCAAAGTGCTGGGCATCGGCAGCACTACCCCCATTCCCGCAGGCCAGTATTTTCCCGCCCTTGCGAATGGTACTCACTAACAGCTCTGCCGCCCGAAAAATGGACTCCTCCTGCCGGTGCTGGCTCTCCTGCAATACCTGAATGGCAGCAGCAAATATTTGCCGGATTTTATTTCGCATTTCGTTTTGTTCCATCGATTATCCCGTGTTTTCAATTACCGATTGTGCCGTAAACTTTTTCATCCCGAAAAAAGGGGGTCGTTCCTCACCCGCCGGAACCAGGATGGTGTCTGCGTGAATCAGCTCTGGTGGATGGCGTGGGCAAATTCCTGCAAAAGATGATAGTTGGCATCATCTTCGAAAAAGTTTCCCACCACAACAAACTGTGCTCCTGCTTCCACTTTGCGGGCAGCATCTTCCGGTTTACGAATGCCACCGCCCACAATTACCGGAAGGGAAATGGTATGGCTAACGGCCTGGATCATCTCCTCCGGTACGCTCAAGCGGGCACCGCTCCCGGCTTCCAGATAAAGCAGTTTAAATCCCAGATATTCGGCAGCCAGGGCATGCGCCAGCGCCAGATCCGGTTTGTCCCGGGGAATGGGTTTGGTGTTGCTCATGAATTCGGCACTGGTCATACCACCGGATTCAATCAGCAAATAAGCGCAGGAGATGGGTTCCAC
>JALWDQ010000218.1:0-1511 GCA_027039625.1 Calditrichia bacterium
TAGGCAGTGCCTACTTCCGGATCGTCCTCAGGGAAAGTTTCCGGGCGTTGAGCCGTGCGCGGTTGTTTCTGCAATTCGGCAATAATCTCCTGAGCTTTCCAGATTTTAATTTCCCCGCTATCGATAAGTTTTTCCACCACGGTTTCAAAAATATCGGCGGGTGCTCCTGCAGCTACTGCCACGCTGCGAGCGTGCAGGGACATGTGTCCCCGCTGGATGCCCTCGGTAACCAGGGCTTTCAGGGCAGCCAGATTTTGCGCCAGTCCCACCGCACCCATCACCTCTGCCAGCTCGCGCGCCGAAGAAATTCCCATGATGTGATGTAAAAGGCGCACCGCCGGATTGGATTGCAGCGGGCCACCCACGGTTCCCACTTTAATGGGGATTTCAATCCGTCCTACCAGATCGCCCTGTTCATTCTTCCCCCAGTACGTGAGGGCTGTATATTGGCCTCCCCGTGCCGCATAGGCATGGGCTGCCGCTTCGATTGCCCGCCAGTCATTTCCCGTGGCAATGGCTACCGGGTCAATCCCATTCATGATGCCTTTGTTGTGCGTTGCCGCCCGATAGGGATCGATGCTGGCAAACTCGTTAGCCAGGATAATTCCATCGCGCACCTCCTCGGGCGAAAAATTCTTGCCGTTTAGCAGATGGACGGGAATGGTGCATTCGGCGGTAACAATGGAACGATCCGTGAGGTTGGAGAGGATGCGCAGGAACACCTTGCCACCGGTCATCTTTTCCAGCAGCGAGGCCACCCCTTCGCACATGCTGTTTACCAGATTGGCTCCCATGGCATCGCGGGTATCCACCAGCAGGTGCACAATCACCATGTCGCCTTTCGCCGCACTGCGGGGCAGGATGCGCACTTCCACATCGCGAACCCCACCACCGCGGGCAAGCATCCGCGGATGCAAACTGTTCGCCAGATTGATGATCTCTTCCTTATTCTGCAAAATAACGTTTTTAGCCTTGGAGGTGTTCTCCACATCCACGATTTGTATCTGCCCGATGAGGATTGGCTCGGTGCTCCTGCTGGTAAAGCCTCCGGCATCGCGCACCAGTTTAGAGGCAGAGCTCACCGCGGCGACAATGGAAGGTTCTTCCACTACCATGGGCACTACGTATTCTTTGCCGTTCACCAGCATGTTTAGCCCCAGTCCAATGGGTAAACCAAACACGCCAATCACATTCTCAATCATTTTATCCGCTTCGGCAGCGCTGAGTACATTCTCTTCATTCAATAATTTGTGGTAAGTATCTTCATCCAGAATTTCGTTCTCGAAAAGAATGCGCAACCGCTCGGAAATGGAATATTTGTAAAATCCCGGAATGCGGGAAGAAATCTGCCTTTCCGTTTTCTCAGAGGTTTTTTTGACCGCCATCTTTCTATCCCTGTATTTTGTTTTGATTCCCCAATATTCATGCGTGCTATTAAAAGAGTTTCAAAAGTTTTTCCCGACAGTGCATCTACAAGAGAAGGGCACTCCGAATACATTTCATGGAAGAAT
>JALWDQ010000219.1:0-14685 GCA_027039625.1 Calditrichia bacterium
GACCACTGGCCATCGCTTCGACAATGGCAATGGAAAGCCCCTCGGAAAGACTAGTATTCAGATAGATGTCCATGGCATTGAGCACGGGTCTCACATCCAGGCGGGGCGGAAGGAAGTGAATTCGTTCCGTAAGACCGTACTTCTCCATCATCTGTTTAATCTGATTGGTGTAACTCCCCGGTTCCTCTGGGAGTTCGAATTTGCCCAGCACCACCAGATGCAGCTCCGGAATTCGTTCCCTCAACAGATGCACCGCTTCCACCATCATCGCCACATTTTTCACCGGCTCCACCCGACAAACCGAGCCAACTACAAACGCCTCGGAGGAAATTCCCAGTTCCTGGCGTACTTCTTCCCGAAATTCCGGAAGAGGGCGGAATTTTTCCACATCCACACCATTGTGGATCACCTCAATCTTCTTTTCCGGAATTTTCCATTCCATATTCAGGAAAACCAGACCTGCATGGGAAACTGCTACCGCATTGGTGACCAACCGACCAACACCTATCTGGAGTACGCGACGAATAAGGCGATGGAAACGGGAATCATTGTGAATGTTAAATTCCAGACCATGCTGGATATGAATGCGGGCTTTTACTCCCTGTAAAGTGGCAGGAGCAATACCTTCTAAAAAAGTGCTATAATTATTGGTAAACACAACCTCGATTGCAAACTCCTTCAGTTTTTGCCGAATTAAACGAAATAGACTCAGATTGAAACCACCCGGATGTTGAAATTCTATAACGCGAATTCCAGGTTTTAATAATTGTTCCGTTTGATACATGGCATTTTCCAGAATAAAAAGATGCACCTGATGAGCATCACAAACTTTATTTGCAAGATCAATAACAAACCGTTCAACGCCAGCTACGCTTAATCTTCGTACAAAAATTGCTATTTTTCGCTGTGCCATGAAAAAGCTAAATCCTTAAACTTTGGATACTCTATGCTAATTACGGAAAATACTATCCAATCGGAACATACCATGTGGTACTCATCACATGCCCGGATGTGGGTATAAAAAACGGCAGGTCGGGACAACACTCCGATCTGCCGTTAAAGTCTGGCCTTCACTTTAGGTTATGCGCCAAATTTATTAAAACGCAACGCATTGGCCATGGCGATGAGCAAAATATTTTTCATGGGCATCCGACCGATATACCCGCGAGCGCAGTCCCGTTCACCAAATCGGGTCACCTCATCCGGTCGGCAGTAGCGGGAACGAAGGAGTACCGGCACCGGGTGCCAGCTATGGGATTTTAATACCGCCGGGGTGGAATGGTCGCCGGTAACCACCAGCACATCGGGATCCAGCTCCCTCAGGCGTGCCGACCACTCATCCACGGTCTCAATCATTTTCACTTTGGCCTGGAAATTTCCATCCTCTCCGTAACTATCGGTTTTCTTAAAATGGATGAAAAAGAAGTCGTACTGCTGGTAGTTCTCTTTTAACTGATTCCACATATCATCGAACGTTTCCGGCACGGGCGGCACCGTCATTCCCACCAGCCGCGCCAGGCCACGATACATGGGATACTGGGCAATGGCAATGGCTCGCAGTCCATACCGCTCTTCCATGGTGGGGAAAGGCACATATTTAGCGAAACCTCTTGCCAGCACAAAATTTGCCGGGTGCTCGTCCTTCAGAATTTCCCGCACCTGGTTCAGGAATTCTTCCACATAACGAGCCGTTTTTTGGGAAGGTTCATCTTCCCCTTCCGGTTTTAAAGGGGGCACACCCGTCTTCTGAGGATCCGTATCGTTAATATTGCCTCCCAATCCATCGCCCCGTAAAATAAGCACCGCCCGGTGCTCCGAAACCGTCTTCAAAAAGAACTCCACATCCCCGGAAAGTTTGACCCGGGAATTGATTTTTTCCACCAGCTTTTGGTTTAGCTCCGTGGGAATCCGACCGGCACGGCGATCCACCACATTCCCCTGTTCATCGATGGTGCAAAAATTCAACCGAGCAGCCACGTCCCGATCGGTAAGTTCAAAATCCACTCCCAGCGCCGAGAGCACCCCGCGGCCAATATTATTTTCCACCGGATCGTATCCAAACAAAGCCAGATGCGCCGGACCGCTTCCCGGAGTAAATCCCGGGTAGATGGGATCCAGCAATCCGGTAATACCCTCGGCAGCATAGCGATCCAGGTTCGGCGTATGGGCACTCTCCAATTCCGTTTTATCTCCATCGGGCTGGGGTAATCCACCCAATCCATCCATGATTAAAAATACAATCTTGCTATCGTTCCGAATAAGCAACTCTTTCCAGATCGATTCGTTCATCTTCACCTCCGTTGTTTAAATTGTACTTAAGTTACTAAAATACAGCGGGTTTAGCAATTGGAAAGAGATTCTTCACCACCGGAAGATGAGCCAAATTCGCTTCTCTTTATCAGAAAAACGCTTCCCCATTTGCTTTGGTGCTTCCGGGAATTTAATTTAGCAAGCTAAATAGAATGTGAGTATATGAAACACCGCCATCTGGAAATTATTATTGCCCTCGTTTCCATCTTATTCATTGCGGCTCTGTATGGGATTTCCCTGTGGGATCGCCATCCGGTACCGTTTGTGCGGGCACAGGAATTCCAGGAATGGGTTTCCCGCAACCATCCAATAATTGTGGATTTGCGTGAGGATTCCGAACTGGCTCAATATCCCCTAACCTACTCTCCCCGGGTACATCTCCCCTTTTTGCAGATTCAGAATCATCTGGAGCGGATTCCCGTCTCCCCCGAGCGTCCTACTTTACTGGTTTGTTCCGACGGTAACCGGGCGCGTCTGGTGGCTTACCTGCTCAACGAGAAAGGTATCCGGGTGTTTTATCTGGCAGACGGACTAAACAGTTTGTAGGCGCCTCCATGCACTACCTATTTAAAAATATTTTTACCGGAATTGCCCGAAAGTTTCTTCTTTCCTTTTTTTTCTTCTCCATTGTTCCCATTGCGGTGCTCACCTACTTCGGGTATCGCATTAGTGAACAAATGATCGTCTCCCGGAATCTGCATTATCTGGAGCTTCAAAATGAACTGGTGGAAAATCGGCTGCAGGATTTTCTGAAAGCAGCTCACAACGAAATTTCCCTGCGAAATGCCGGGAATATTCCGGTGTACCAATGGATTCAGAAACAACTTCTCAAACCATTCACCCCTCGCTGCGATGCCAGTAAACAGGTACACACTTACTTTCGGGAACGGTTGAAAAACCAGTCCTATTTTCGGGCTTTCGCCCTGCTGGACACCACCGCCCGCATCCTGTGTACTTCCGATTCTGCCTTTTACCATATCGACCGATCCCGGCGCTACACCTTCCTCCGGCGTAAAAACCCCATCATCCTGGAACATCCTCCCGCTCCTTTTCCCCAACCGGCAATATTCTTTCTCACTCCCCTTACGGCAGATGCTCCCTCGAACCGGGGTTTTATCATAGGCTGGGTGGATAATAAACACATCCAGACCATTCTCCATTATTTTAGCACCAATCGGGACTCTTCCATCATTCTGTTACTGGATGGGGAACAGCACGTGATGTATGCTTCCAGCGAAATGCTCCCCTCCTATCACATTTCCCCGGAACCTTCCCCGGAGCGGCAGCGCAGCGGCATCTTTACCGGAGCGGACGGGCATAAAATTATCCGCCACATCCAGCCTGTTCCCGAATTAGGCTGGTACATCGTTTCTGAAATTCCCTACCACATTGCCATGAGCGATTTAATGCGCCTGCGTACGGAAGCTATTCTGGTGGTGGGTGCGCTTCTAATTCTGCTAATTGGACTGGCTTTCTGGGTAAGCCAGCGGATTTCAATTCCGTTGCGGCAGTTGGTGTATGCCGCTCAGGACATTGGCGATGGATTCCTGGATACGCCCATCAAAATTCAAACCCAGGATGAGATTGGGCAGCTGGCACGGGAATTTGATGAAATGCGGCGCCGGTTGCTGGATTATTACGAGAATCTGGAGCGCAAAGTAGAAGAACGTACCCGGGAGCTGGAGCGGGCTCAGCACCAGATTATGCATCAGGAGAAAATGGCTTCGCTGGGATTGATGGCTGCCGGCATCGCCCACGAAATCGGGAACCCTCTTACCTCCATCTCTTCCTTAACCCAACTGCTAAAACGCCGCCTGAAAGACGAAACCAATTTGCGCTACCTTACCACCATTATGAAAAACATCGAGCGCATTTCGCGCATCGTTCGCGAGCTGGTGGACTTTTCCCGCCCCTCCAACTACGAACCGCGCCTCACGGATGTAAACGAGGTCGCCCGTACCGCAGTGGGCATTGTGAAATACGACAGCCGCTCTAAACAAATCCAGTTCCACCTGGAGCTTTCCCCGGAACTCCCCCGGGTATTTCTGGTGGCAGACCAGCTTCTCCAGGTGTTCATCAACATCCTGTTCAATGCGGTGGATGCCATGGAGCATTGCGGCAGCGATCTGCTCATCCGAACCGAGAAGCAGGAAGAGAGCATCGTTATTCAAATTCGAGACACCGGTTGCGGCATACCGGAATCGGACTTAAATAAAATTTTCGAGCCCTTCTACACCACCAAAGAAGTAGGCAAAGGCACGGGATTGGGACTATCGGTGAGTTACGGCATCATTAAAAATTGGGGCGGAGAAATCCAGGTGGAAAGCCAGGTCAATCGTGGTTCCACCTTTACCATCATCCTCCCCTTAAAAAACCTCCAGAAACCAGCCGAGGTTTGATCCTACCGTTCATTTTACTAAAGAGATGGATTCCCGAAGACCGAACAACCAATCCGCGAGGGCAAAAACGTCCCCTCAAGCTCCCTCACCGTTTAATTTTTTTTGGGTGACTTCCTCACCCGGCAGCCCGCTCCTGCTTACTGCTGCACCATATTTGGGGTGTAATGGAAAAGTTCGCTCTCTTCATCCATCTTCCTTCGTCTTCTGCTCCTTATCCTTTATTTCTTCTTCCCTTGCGTCTTCACCATATTCCGGGTTATTTTTGAAAGCGTATTTAATTGGAAAAAACCGCAACGCCAAACCGAACAGGTGAACATGAAAGGCAACATATTAATCGTAGATGACGAAGTCACCATTCGGGAAACCCTTTCTACCGTTTTAACAGAAGAGGGTTACCAGACCGCATTAGCCGGGGACGGAGAAGAGGCTTTAGCCAGGTTGCAGCAATCCCGTTTCGACCTGGTAATTACCGATTTGAAAATGCCCCGAATGGATGGGATGACACTGCTGAAAAAGATCAAAGAACTCGATCCCACTATCTCGGTTATCATCATCACCGCCTATGGAACCATGGAGAGTGCTATCCAGGCGCTGCGTCTGGGGGCATACGACTACATCGTAAAACCCCTGGATTTCGACGATGTGCTGATTCGCATCGCTCGTTTAATGGAAATGCGTTCTCTGCGCGCCGAGAATGAATTCCTGCGCCAGGAAGTACAGGAGAAGTTCAGTCTGGACAACATCATCGGACAAAGCGCCCCCATGCAAGAGGTATTTCGCCTCATTAAAAAAGTGGCGGGAACCAAAGGGAACGTGCTGATTACGGGGAAAAGCGGTACCGGCAAAGAGCTGGTTGCCCGTGCCATCCATTACCATTCTCCGCGCAAGGATAAACGGTTTGTGGCCATCAATTGCGGAGCAATTGTGGATAATTTGATGGAAAGCGAATTTTTCGGTCACAAAAAAGGCGCTTTTACCGGTGCTATGCGGGACAAAGACGGGTACTTCAAGGTAGCGGACGGAGGCACGCTTTTTCTGGATGAAGTGGGGGAGATTCCGCTTCATCTTCAAGTAAAATTGCTGCGAGTGCTGGAAACCGGGGAATTTACTCCCGTGGGGGACACCAACCCCATCCAGGTGGATGTACGCATCATTGCCGCCACCAACAAAGACCTGGCCCGGGAGGTAGAAAAGGGGACGTTCCGGGAAGACTTGTATTACCGGTTAAACGTCATCGAAATTAAACTCCCGGCTCTCAGCGAACGCCGGGAAGATATCCCTCTGCTGGTGGAACATTTCATAAAAAAATACAATCGGGAGCTAAACCGGCACATTCAGGGAGTGGATGAGGAGACCATGCGTTTGCTCATCAATTACGAATGGAAGGGCGGGATTCGTGAACTGGAAAATGTGATTGAACGAGCCATTATTCTGTGCGAAGGGGAGCGCATCACAGCGCAGGATTTACCTCCCAATATTACGGCAGCGCAGGGAGATGGAGGGATTCCGGTGAGGCTAAAAGACGCCGTTGCTCGCTTCGAACGCCAGCATATCCAGCGCATCTTGAAAACTACCCGGGGCAACAAGGAAGAGGCAGCCCGCCTGCTGGATATTAGCCTGAGCTCACTCTATCGCAAAATCGACGAGTTGGGGATTAAAATTTCTTGAGCTCACCTCATTTCTCTTTTCCCTATTGGATTCCAATTCGGGTGTTTTATTTCTCACGCAGAAGTCCAGAGGAACCAAATCCTAAATAACAAATAACAAATCCCAAATTCCAAAAAACACAAATTCCAAACATCAAATTCCAAAGTACAATGTTCAGGAAAACAATTATTTTTTCATTCGGGTTATTCGTGGTTAAACATCAATTCGTTCCTGTGTTTGTAAAAATCAATTCAAAATTAATAATTCTTTCTGTCGTCCTTACAGGACTTAAAATGGTGGTCGGAATTCTCATTCCCATGGCTGAAGGCCATGGGCTAATATCTTACAGCCACTTCGTGGCCTCGTCTCCTGCCAGAGGATATTTTTCTAATTTAAAGATTCAATTTTGATTATTCGAAATATCCAGTCAAAAATATCATTTATAATTATCCCTATTATTTCCCTTATTCCCTTGAGAGACCCTATATGCTTTTATGCTCTATACTCTATGCTCTATGCTCTATGCTCTATGCTTTTATGCTTCTTCTGTGTTTTCCGTGTCCTCAGTGGTTAAAAAACTCTGCGGTTCCGGCGGTTGCAAAATTCTTAATGAAATCAGCTCTGTATCTTCTATAAAAAGTATTTAATATGGTGAGCACAAAAGCAACAGGGGATGCCGACAGGCGACATCCCCTGTTTTTATCCACAGCGTGAGAATCCTGTTATTTTTCGATACGCAATCCGGTGGGTTTTGAAGGTGGTATGGTATCGTTGGATTTGGTTACCCGGAAATTGGAACCTCCACTATGCAGAAAAAAGGCCGTTCCATCTTCGTCCACCTGTACCGAGGTTACCTGCGAACCATCCACATATACCCGATAGACCCCAGGATTTAGATTGCAGATTAAATGCCGGGTGTTCCCCGAAACAGAAATGGTGTATTGTGCTTGATTCTGAAAATCGCTGGTTTTGCTGAAAAGCACTACATTGTGGTCGATATAGGCCCCATAGTAATTATTCTGGTTATCGATGAGGGTAACCGGTTCCATGGAGTTTTCGCTGGCTGTGGCCGTCTGGAAAACGTGGAAGAAGATATCGTACTGCTGCTGGGTGGCTGGTCGCACTTCGATGCGCCATCTTCCCACAAAATAAGCCGATTCATCATTAATATTAGGACATCCTCCACTGGGCAATTTCGCCCCATCACAATCATTATGGTTTAAAATATTCATAAATTCATGTCCGGGCCCACCAATTTTGTAAATATCCCGATTCGCTGGCAACAGCGATTTTACAAACAATCGGCCATTCGCTCCATTGAATGTATTGGTTATCTTTACAAGATCCGCATTTGGGTAAATCCATTCTCCGGAAATATTGGTGGGTTGTCCGTTCGCATTAATATCCGGTTCATACGACATGTGTAAAAGCCAGCGCTTAACAATTTGCGCATCCACAGTTTTGGTTCGATCGAAAATGAAAATGTAATCACTTTCAAGATTGGAGGAGGGTCGCATATACACTAATTCCCGCGTAAAAAGACTAATTTTGGTGGGATTTTCGTCAGGATAATTATCTCTGACCAGCGTCGAATTATACGCACGTGTCAGATCGGCAAAAATATAATCAAATTCATCCTCTTCGAAGCGATGCTTTTGGATGCCCCCAATATCCCAGCGTGAGCCGGGAACCAGCGAATCCAGAACTTCCACCTCTCTAACTTCTCGCTGTCCCCCTTCATCCGAATGTGAGCTGGAATAATTTTGGCCTGGCACATCAAAAATCAATGTATTTCTGCTGATGGTCGAATTTCCGTAATCATGATGAGCTCCGGAGCCCGAACCGAATGTTAAAAAACCTCTTTTGTAAATTGAAAAAGACCCCTGATCCTTTGCACTCCAATAACCACCGGAATATGCATAAGGCATCGCCTTGAACACAATCATACAATCATTAATATCCGTAAACCCGGTTCTCATTACAGCTTCTCCAATACCAGTAAAGATTATCGACTTTGGCAAATTCAGTTGCGATGGAGAAAGAGGGGATGTTCCTGGATATCCCCAAAGAAAATAATAAAATACATATTTTTCCCATTTTTCCGATTGATACATATTTGTACCGACTCGATTATCCAGCAACCATTGCCCCAGACCTACCATATCCGGATCCACATTTCGATACCAACTCTGCAACATAGTTAAATCAAACGTATATCTAGAAGCTCTACGATATGCTTTATCATGATGGTCGTGGTATAATATCCATTCTCTTCCACCGGGTGAAGAGGCATCTTCAAACGCCCATGGAATGATATTGTAGAGAAGATATTGTGGAAAATATCGCCAAAAAGGACTTACAGGAAAATAATCCTGATTCGTAGCGGTCCTCCAGGCATCTACCGGAAAAGCCAGATATTTTAAATAATATAAATTATATTCAAACCCGCTATTTGATCCGCCCTCATTGCCAGCAGACATATTTTTCCCGGCAACTTTTCCATGGGCACCCATAATCTCATCGTAAAACAAATCATATACTTGTTGCGCCAGGCTATCATTAAAACCATCACCGTAAAAAGCCAGACCATGAATGACATACAAAGAACTCCCAATTCCCACCATATGTCCAAATATCGGCGCGAGTTTTGTGGTATTATTAACCATATTAGACATTTTGTTAACAAGTTCTTGTTTTTCGCTTTGAGAGAGGAGAGAAAACAACCAATCGTATCCGATGGGCAAACCAAATTTAGATTTGGTTAAATCAGGGTGCTCTCCTCTGATGAGATTATCAACCGGCAAAGATAATAATAAAGATTTTGCTCTTTGTCCAAAATCTGCGGCGCTATGGGAGGAAGAGAAACCAGGTAAATCACCAACCTGATAAATGAAAGCAAAATTAATTACATGCAACCAGCTGCTTCCGTTAAATTCGTTATTTGCAATATCCAGGAACTCCTGGTACTCAGAAGAATAATATGTCTGCAATTTAGAACGAATTTCTGGTAAATTATCAGAGGTCAGAAACAATCTCGGATGATCTGGTCTCACACTCTGTCCCAAAACCAGATTTACTAAAATTACCATCATCAACGAGTAAACAAGAAAAACCTTTTTTATCATGTCTAACTCCTATACTTTTTGGGATAACCATTGCAAATACCATGCAAATATTTAAAACCAGGTTGTTTTAAATAAAGTAAGAATTTGCCTTTCGTTTAAAACAAAAGAGCGGGTAAAAAATGAAAAAAAATTTCACACTTATTATAACCAATTTATGTATCTATTTTAACAAATATTATTTAGCAGACATACTCCATTAATTATCCGTACGTTCTCCATACTCAATTAATTTTAATTAAAACAGTCATCTATTTTCCCCCAATTTGGCTGTTAAATTTTCCAGCATTATAGATAACCACTTACTACTTACAACAAATTAAAGCCAATTTAATAATTTCATTGCTAATTAGAAGAAAAAGCAAGCATCCCATTTTCTGGATTTAAACTCCTATAATAAATTTCCGAATAGAAAAATCTAAAAAACGCTATAAACAAAGCGATTTGGGCGTGCTCATCACAATTTAAATCTATCTACAAATTAACTAACACAGAACTAATTAGCGAAAAAAGTACAGATAAAGAATATTTTTACAAGATAAATTTTTATTCGCACGCATTTTATTAAAGTGCAATCAAATGAATACAAGACCAAAATAGTACGATTGGATGAGGCATTAAATGCTAAGTTCCGGGGGCTGGATTTTACTCATTACTACATGATGGAAGCTTTTCTAAAGAGAACATTGTTCAGAGTTACAAAGATTTACACTATGTAGGACACTGCGTTCAGAAGTTGAAACACCGCTCAGCACTATGTCCCAATTTTCACCGAAGGGAGAAGCACATCCCTACCTATACCGTTTCATTTCTTTTCAGATGGTGGTATTGTTTAAAAAGCGCCTGGTTAGTTTAGGTTTAACCTGGCAACGGCAAGGGAGAAGTTGTGTCGGATTAAGTTGGCAGGATGTGAACACAAATCACAAAAATGTCGGGCACTGTCCCGGCAATATTCCAAACAGTTAAACATTTTTAGAAAACCACTGAAGCAAAAAACAACACGTTTATGGGTTTGCAGCGACCACAGAGCAATTGTCATTCAATGCTAAGCTAATTGGATACATGAAATCACAATATTTACCCTCTATACTCCGCTTGTAAATAAAAACAGCCAATTACATTTTTTAATTATCAAATTTACGTTGTAACAAATTTTGAGCTATTTCTATGGTTTTTCGAGCATTTTTCTCCCATGTAAAATAATTTTCCACAGTTTCTCTTGCATGTTTCCCCAACGTCTTTCTCAACTTTTCATCCTTAATAAGAGTAAAAAGTTTCTGGGATAAATCTGTTTTATTATTCGGTTCAAACAGTATCCCATTATAACCATCCTTAATTAGATCTCTGATATTTTGCATATTCGGTGCAATAATTGCTTTTTCCATGGCCATATATTCTAAAATTTTCATGGGAGAAGAATAAAATGTAGCATGAGGTGAGATGGCAATATCGAGAGCCGCGATATATTCAGGCATTTTCTCATGGGGAATTCTGCCTGTAAAATATATGAAATTTTCTAAATTCTTCTCTTTTACTATTTCAAAAAGGTCTGGTAAGATAGGTCCATCACCAATAAATAGCATTTTCACCTTTAGTTGAGGCAAGTTCATTTCCGTTAAAACATCAAGTAAGAATTCAATATTATGCCATTTACGTAATATCCCGACAAATCCCAGGACAATCGCATCGGTCGCATCATATTTTTTTCGCACTTCTTCTCCAGATAAATTCGGATCGAACCGCTTCAAGTTTGTACCATTAGGAAGAACCGTAATTTTTCTTTCTTCAACCCCATAGTCCAATAAAATTTTTTTTAACACAGATGATACCACTATAACCGCATCAGCCGCTTTAAAAATATGCCTTTCTATGATTGAGGAAAGTTTAGGGAGATACAACTTTTCCCACAATTTTTTTTGAATAGCGTAAGGAGAATTGACTTCAAGTATCAGTGGAATTTTATACACTTTGCTTGCCCATATTGCAGCAAATGAATAATGGGCGTAGCGATCATAAATAAAGTCTGGTTTCATCTCTTTTATAGTCCGTCGAATCATAAAAAAGCCAGGAATATTATAAAATATTTCGGCGATTTGATATAATATTTGGGGCATAATTTTTTTTACCCACTCCCACTTTTTAACATCTTTCGTCGGAGTATTTGTTTTTTCTCCAATTAAAGAAATAATACGAACAGTATGCCCCATATCTCGTAAACAATCAGAAATGGATTTAATATGGATTCCTTCTGCGCCATCTCCCAGTGTCCGGTGGTGGTAAAGAATTTTATATTTTTTTTCCATTCGCTCTTAATCTCCGGTTATTAACTCAATCTCTTTACTCAGTGTATCGCTCACCTGTGGCCTGGGTATTTGCTTTTTTACACTTTCTTGATTTTCTATTACATATTTCATTTTTTCCACCATATCCGGGATATTTTTATTTTCATAAGTAATCACTCCTGGAGGTCGTGTTCCATTTTCGGATGCTACGACCGGAACGCCCCAATATAAAGCCTCTAAAACAGAGGTAGAAACTCCATCTTTTACAGGAGTTCTTAAATAAAAAACAGATCGCTTTAAAATAGTCAAAAACATATCATGGTCTTGATCGCCAATATAATAAACGTGATTTTCAACTCCTTTTTCTTTAGCTATTTTCATAAATGGTTCTTCTTCCTTCTCTCCACTCATAATAATCAGGCGAACATCCGGAAAAAACTTTTTCAATTCTTTTAACCCCTCCATCATATATTCATTAAAAAACTCAGGTCTGTTATAAACGTAAGTAGCTATAACCGGATGGTGATTTTTAAATATTTGTTCAACATTTTCAGATAATTTCTGCTCTTTAAATTCCAGATATTGTACACTGAAAGCCGGAATTGTATAAATTTTTTCCGAAGAGACTCCGTAAGTCATAATATTATCTTTAACCGGTTGATTATTACAAATAATTTTATGGGCTAAAGCAAATATTAGTTTATAATAAGGTGTTAGATAAGGTGCTCGAAATTTAGGGAAATACAACTGAACCGGCCCGGCATGGAAGGTAAGAATTGGTTTGTTTCCCAAAATCCAGTTAATAAAAAGCCCCAGAAAGGTAATGACAAACCCTTTGGGAGAATCTCCATTTACATGGGCGTGAAACCGATAACGTTTTAAAGAATACCACATCATTTTTGCTACCATATCAATGCCATTATAGGTGTTAATATAGTTTGGATTTGGTATTTTGCGAGTGCGTCCTACATTCAATATTTTACAATCAATTCCCATTCGCTCCATCTCTCTTTTCAAATAATAAATGCGCATCGCCCATCCCGTTCTTGGGGGAGGATAACTTCCAATCTCCAGAATTTTCCGTTTCATCGTCTTTCCCTGCTTAAATTTCTTAATTTTAATAGACTTATAATACTTATTTTCTTACGAGCAAACGTGATGGTAATTGAATTTTATCGTAAAAATTTTTAAACGCTGTTATAAAAGAGCCCTTCCGCTGGTTACAGTTTGGATTAATCGAAAGTGTTTCATTACATACCAGCGATTCACGATCCGCTGCGTAAAAGGATACTTACTAAAACGAGCTATTTTAATAATCTGGGTAAAACTGTGCCGTACCAGAAACATTCGGAATAACGCATGCTCGGTAATCTCCGTTGTTCCATATCCCTCCAGAAAAGACCGCTGCAATTTTTTTATTAGTCTTTTGTGAAAAGCTGGTTGGAAAGTAAGCATTTCCAGTTGATGGAAAAATCGTGATACATCAAAATAAATCGATCCTTCCTGAATATCGTCAAAGTCCAATACGATTACCTGTTCTTGGTTTATTAAAATATTAGAAAGAGAGAAATCCTGGTGTAATAAACAAACGCGCAATTCGTCCTGCTCAATTCCTCGTGCCATTTTATGCAAAATACTTAATATTCGGTGGCGATCATCGTTATCGAAATAAAGTCTCTTGTAATCCACCAGTCGCCGTAAGCGCAGATCTACATCAGCAATCAGATCGCCCGGATTAAACCGCTGGTCTTTGATTTCCCCAATTTTTTGAAATACCTGAAGCCACCTGCCAATATTGAATAAAACGGTGCGCATGTGGCGGCGTGTTCCCGGTGTGGATATGTATTTCAGGCGGGGTAGCATATCCACAAACCGCTTCCCCGGAGTCTCTTCGGTTATGATGGTATAATCGGCCGGGGAAATATATAGAGGTTTTATGGTTCCCACTCCATCAATGTCTTTAAACTTCTGGTACCAGAAAAGAGTGGTGTTAAACTCCCGCACAATTTTCTCGCTGTAATCTTTTCTCTTCCCATAACGGAAAGGTTTGTAAATTTTCACATATACCTTTTTCTCACCATCTGTTCCTCGCAATACACAGCGGATTACGTGAGAATACGGGCGTTCGTTTACCTGTAAAATTTCGTAGGTTTGAATGGTACCAATCCCCAACCGTTCCTGAACTTCCTGGTTATTGATTTTTTCAAAAATCTTCTCCACTTTATCCATAATCAAAGCCTGAGTCCCGGTTGCTTTATTCGTATGCATAAAAACGAATTTCCTCTGTCCGGTTCACGATTTGCTTTCCCTTAACCTCCAATGTGTTCAATTCCCACAGGTAATATTTTGTCCCGGATTTATTTTGTAACCGCACCATAAACGAAGCATCGGTGCGGACTTCTCCCCAGTTCCAGGTTCCATTCTTTCGGGATTGAACAAGAGTAACGGATTTTTCCTTTTCCTCTATTTCCCACACATCCACATCATCGGTTTCGTGCGCAGTTACACGCACCTCCTCCCCTTCCAACTGGAAGCTGTGTAAACTAATCACCGTTGTGGGCAAAGCGAGTCTGGCTTTTGCCCGAAAATAATAAGCCGGCAAGCGGATTCCATAGTTCTCTCCCAGCCATCCCTCCTGAGGCTTCTCTCCACCCTTGTGCACCGATATTTCCATGGAAGGAGTTAGAACCTCTGTGCGAAAAAGTTTATTTCCCAGAGGGAGTCGAATTTCGCCAGCGTCCATCTCATACTTTTCGATGTCCTGGTGAGCATGAAAATGGAGTTCCACCTCATGTTCCCCGGTTCCAGTAACCACGTCCCGGAAAATCCAGAGGTTGGGAGGGATAAAAATCAGGTGGCGTTCGTGTAAAACGGGTGGTCGCAGGCGAGAGAAACCATCGTGCCACACTCCCATGGTCAGTAGCT
>JALWDQ010000220.1:0-1504 GCA_027039625.1 Calditrichia bacterium
GCCCTGGAGCGATACCAGTAAAATCATTCACCTGTTTACCCACGAACACGGCTACCTGAAAGTCATTGCCAAAGGTGCCCGGCGTCCCAAAAGTCCCTTTCGCGGAGTGATGGAGGTTTTAAACGAAGTGGAAGCAGTGCTTTCGGTTAAAGAATCCCGCGGTTTGCAAATTTTAACTCAGGCGGATTTGCTCGACACGTTTCACAACATCCGGGACGATTTAAACCGCACCGCCATTGCCTTTTCTATTCTGGAACTGATTCGCCTGCTCCTGAATTACCGGGAACCCATGACCTCCATGTACGAGTACACCATTCGTACTCTGCAGACAATGAATCGTCCCGATGCGAAAGAACCGTTGCTCTATCTGCTTTATTTTCTTCTGGTTCTGAGCCGCTATCTTGGTTTTGCCTGGGATTTTTCCCATTGTGCGCGCTGCCAGAAAACGCCCCAATCTTTTCCGCTGCAGGTGGATCTGGCCAACGGCGCCATCATCTGCCGGAATTGTACCCTTCCCGGTACGGAAGCTTCCCGAAGGCTCGACCGGCGGCAATGGGAACTGCTTTCCCGTCTGGAAGAAGCCATTCCTCAGGATGCGAAGGCGCTGAACGCGGTGCTTCCCTCTTCCGCCAACGGAAGAATTCTGGAACTTTTGCTGGATCATTTGCGCTACCACACCGACCAATCCCTGCAATTAAAATCTTTGAAAATGTACCTTCCGTGATTATATTAGGCGCTGTCAAAAAATCCCGGGGAAGCAACGGCGGTTTTCGATTCCGTCGATGCTGGCAAGCTTGTTAACGCTTCCGAAAACAGCGCGGGATTGAACAGTATTGGGTTCAAAAAGATTTTAATTCTAAAACAACCAAAATGAGAGAGGATTTACCTTGGCAAAGAAAAATTCACCTACGGTCATGGATAAACTGGTGTCCCTATGCAAACGGCGCGGCTTTGTGTTCCAGAGCAGCGAAATTTACGGTGGCATCAACAGCTGTTACGACTACGGCCCGCTGGGGGTAGAACTAAAGAAAAACATCAAAGAGCTGTGGTGGAAAAGCATGGTGTACGAGCGGGAGGACATTGAGGGGCTGGATGCCAGTATTCTGATGCATCCCAAAGTATGGGAAGCCTCCGGACATGTGGAAGGGTTTACCGATCCGCTGGTGGATTGTAAAAAGTGCAAAATGCGCTGGCGGGCAGATCAAATCGACATTTCCAAAGGCTGCCCGAATTGCGGAGGCGAACTCACCGAACCCCGCATGTTTAATCTCATGTTCAAAACGTTTATGGGACCGGTGGAGGATGAAGCCAGTATCGTGTACTTGCGCCCCGAAACCGCTCAGGGAATTTATGTGAATTTCCACAACGTGCGCGAGGCCAGCCGGCAGAAAATTCCGTTTGGTATTGCCCAGATTGGTAAAGCCTTCCGCAACGAAATTACGCCCGGGAATTTTATTTTCCGGATGCGGGAATTCGAGCAGATGGAGATGCAGTATTTTGTGAA
>JALWDQ010000221.1:0-1501 GCA_027039625.1 Calditrichia bacterium
GTACCGGGGGAAAGAAGTTTCCCTGCACAGGGAAAGAAAAGGAAAGGAAGTATCGAATGGGGCAGAGAACTTCTGTTCATGATGCTAACCTTTCGGGAGGTCGTCCATGAAACGGCGGCGGAATACCAATCCCCGTAGCCTTTCAACGGGCGGACGGATTGCCAGTTATGTTGTGCTCACGGTGTTCACCCTTTTCTCCATTTACCCCGTGCTGCGGGTCATTTCCATCTCCCTGCGTCCCGGGGACCGATTGTTGAGCAAATCCCTGGCGATTATTCCACCCCACGCCACGCTGGAGTGGTACGTGCGGTTGTTTACCCGGGAACCGTTCCTGCGCTGGATGGCAAACAGTCTGGTCATTTCTCTGGCCGTGACTGTGGTGGGGGTAGCGCTGGCCGCTACCGCAGGGTATGCTTTCTCTCGCTACAAATTCCGGGGACGCAATGCAGCGCTGCTGGGCATTATTACAACCCAGATGTTCCCGGTGACCATGCTGCTGCTGCCGCTGTTTATTATGCTCATAAAATTGGGGTTGTATGATTCCTATCTGGGACTCATCGTGGCTTATTCCGCCACGGCACTCCCGTTTACCATCTGGCAGATGAAGGGATATTACGACACCATCCCGTACAGTCTGGAAGAAGCTGCCATGATTGATGGTGCGGGCCCGTTTTACTCGTTTTACCGCATCATTCTGCCGCTGGCGTTACCGGCGCTGGCCATTACCGCGCTTTTTTCCTTTATGTCCGCCTGGTCCGAATACCTGGTAGCTGCAGTACTCATCCAGAATCGGGATTTGTTTACTCTGCCGCTGGGCCTCAAGTTATTTCAATCCAACATGGAAGTGGCCTGGGGATTGTATTCCGCAGGGGCGGTAGTGGTGAGCATTCCCGTGGTGGTGCTGTTCATGCTTTTGAGCCGCTGGCTCATCTCCGGTTTAACCCTGGGATCGGTTAAAGGATGATTTGGGAAAGAAAAATTGCAACTGCAGAAGATTGGAAACCACAGAGGACGCCGAGAAGATTAGAAACCACAGAGGACACAGAAGACACTGAAGGGAATGATAAATGATAAATGAGAAATGTAAAATGTCCGCTCGTCCCATAGGGAACCGTTCGGTCAGAGCCCGTATTCCACAGGATGCTGCGCACGGGTAGGATGCTGTGTATAAAATGTAAAATTTAAAATGAAAAATGTCCAAAATGCGCGGTGAAACATTCTGCGAAAAATAATAAATGACAAATTCTTTGCGACCTTTGCGAATTCTTTGCGGCCGTTGCGGTTAAAAAACCACAGAGGACACAGAAGGGAATGAAAAATGAAAAATGTAAAATGTAAAATGATAAATGAAAAATGTCCCCCAAGATGCGGTGCATAAAATTGGGATTGGTTTTGAACGCTGGACAGGAGGATTTTTAACAGAATAAGCATTATTCAAAAATAAACCGCAAAGTTGGCAAAGGTGGCGCAAAGTGCGCGGTGGAGCATTCTGTGAATAAAA
>JALWDQ010000222.1:0-4648 GCA_027039625.1 Calditrichia bacterium
GGCAGTTGGTCCCAAAACGCTTTATTCTCCCAAAGATAGGGATTTTGTGGTGAAAGGAAACGCCAATACCTATTGGGGCCCTTCGGTATCTGAATCGTTCATGGATCGCACCAGCGGGCATTTGCTAATTGATTGGGAGGCCGTGGAGGATGCGGCAACCCGTTTACACGGCTCGGCAACGGCGGGTGAGGTGTATGGAGGTATCTGGGCGCAGCCGGATGATCCCACCCCGTTGATTGCCACCAGCGATATTCCCAAAAGCTGGCCGATTCGCATCGACTCGCTGGGGAATGAAGAACGCTACTGGCCCGGCCCCTGGGCGCTGGATACTTCCGGGGTGGAACAACCGGGTGTATTTGTCTCCGACGAAGATGTCTATTTCGAATTCGACGATCGGCTGGCTTCCCGGGATGTGAACCCGGATAGTATGGACCTGGCCGTTCTGCCTGTTCCCGCGGGATACGAACCCCCGCCGGAAATCGGTTATCCCCTGGGAGTTAAAGCCCTGGTGTCGGCGTATTCCTATGGTTCTTCTGTGGCAGAAGATATTATCTTTTTCAATATGCGTCTGGTAAACCAATCGCAATATGAATATAAACGCGCATACGCCGGATTTTATTTCGATGTGGACTCCTACCACCGGACCTACGACGGGAGCTATGTGGGCCGTACCAACGACGATGACATGATGAGTTTCAACACGGATTGGGATTTTGCCTACATCTGGGACCTGGACGATAATAGCAGCGGTGCCACCAATCTGGCTTATACCGCACTGAAGCTGCTGGAAACCCCGCGTGCTACCGAACCGGTGGATCTGGATGGTGACGGGATTCCGGATATTCTCCCCGGCGAAAAACTGGGTCTAACCGACTGGCACTGGTTCGATTGGTATTTCCGCCCCGGCGCAGATGACGGCGGACCTCAGGGACCCTTTACCGGCGATGGCGAAACCCCCACTTCGGTGGATGCCGAGGCAATTATCTACAAAGTAATGTCTGGCGATACCTCTTCCACCGATTCACCTCCCGATCGTCATGCCTACAATATGCAGCACTATTTTCATCCCGATCCGCAGGGGAGGGTTAATCCCCATTTCGATTCTTATGCCAGTCTGAAAAAAGATTATCCCAATGGTCTGGATTGTGTGTTTATTATGAGTTCCGGACCCTTTACTTTTGCCCCTGGCGATACGGTACCGTTCTCCTTTGCCATTATCATGGGACAGGATTCTACCGACCTGGTGGTGAATGCTCAGGTGGCTCAGTTAATGTACGACAACTTCTATCGTGGGCCTACACCGCCGACGGCTCCCAATGTTACTGCGCTGGAAGGCGACCGCGAAGTAACGCTGTTCTGGGATGATGTTTCCATTAACTCCCGGGATGCTTTAACCAAAATCAAAGATTTTGAAGGATTCCGCATCTACAAGAGTACCGACAACGGGATGACCTGGGGCGAGAAACGGCACGACGATTCCACCGGAGTGGAATACTGGGTGCCGGTGGCGCAATTCGACCTGGACAATGAAATAAAAGGGTACGATCCCACCGCGCCTCACCGCTTCCTGGGTAGCAATACCGGTTTGCAATTCCAATGGACGGATACCGATGTGGAAAATGGCCGAGAGTATCTTTACGCGGTGTGTGCCTACGACCGGGGATTCATTGCCCACGATCCGGTGCGGGATTCGGTGGAAGTAACCGGTGGTCGCTTTAATTTCCGTGCCGCATCTTTGGAGAATTTCCTCTCCAATAGCGATCGACTTCCGCACATTGTGCGAGTTATTCCCCATCGCCCCCCCTCAAACGTGGTGCAGGAAGATGTGGAAATCACTAAAATCGATTCTACAAAAGGAAATGGAGAATTTGAAATTAACGTGGTGGATCAGAGTTTGATTACCGGTGATGAGTATCTCATCCTCTTCCATGCCCAGATGAATAATGGGGTGCCGGTGCAGGGAACCACCACGTACGATTTAATTAACCTTACTAAAGGCGACACTCTGCTGAAGGATAGCAAGAACTTCATTCCTCTGGATGTGAGCTCGGAATTTAAAACCATCCCACCGCGCATCGACGGGCTGGAATGGATTATCAAATCGGCAGTGCAGACAGAAGTGGATCGTGCCCATATGGGGTGGACGGAAAATTCCCAGTGTAATTACGAAATCAGCGCTAATTTCATGAGAAGGGTAGTATCAGATTATTATATTGCTTTTATTGGAGAAGGCGCAGATAATGCTTACAATTTCCGCGATACCAGTCAGGTGGTTTATCAAGTACCCTTTCAGGTGTGGAATAAACTGACAGTTAGCGGAAAGACATTGACACCGCGGAAAGCGAAAATTACAGTTTACGATTCTGACCAGAATGGCAAATGGAGTTCCCAGGATAAGTTCTTCTTGCTGGAAAATCACCTGGTGGGATATCCTGATAGTGAATATGTGAAAACACTTTCTTTTACTTTTACCTGGAGCGACACACCGTACTATGATCAGAACAACCAGCTGGTACCTGCTAATAAACCCTGGGCACCGGGAGACACGTTGCTCATTCCGGTATTTAATCCTTTCCAGGAAGGAGACGGATTTATTGTGAATACCAGTAAGATTTATCAGGTTAAAGAAACAACTCAGGAAGATATTAAAAAAGTCAAAGTGGTTCCCAATCCTTATGTGGTTCATGCTGCCTGGGAATTCAATGAATATTCCCACAAGCTGCAGTTTACCAATTTACCATCCAAATGTACTATTTACATTTTTAATGTAAACGGGGAGTTAGTACAGACGTTGCATCACGATAGCGTGTTCGATGGAAGCGAAGATTGGAATTTGTGGACGGTTAACCGTCAGGAAGTGGCTCCCGGGTTGTACGTCTGGGTGGTAGAAACACCGGATGGGAAAAAGGATATGGGTAAATTTGTAATTATTCGATAGAATACCAAGTCTAATTTTGGAGGCTTTCGAAAATGAGAAAAAGTATTTTAATCATTTTAATTTTAATGATGAGTGTGACACTGGTGTTTTCGGGTGACGAGCTCTCCAAAGTGGGAACCACCATGGCTCAATTCTTAAAAATTGGGGTTAGTGGCCGTGGTACAGCTCTGGGAGATGCTTATGTGGCCGGTGTTAACGACCCCACGGCCATGGCCTGGAATCCCGCTGGAATGCAGCAGATTGGCAAACGGGCTTTTGCCCTGTCGCACACTCAATTGTTTGCCGGTATTACATTGAATTATGCCGGATTGGTAATTCCTTTAACGCCGCATCAAAGTTTGGGAATCAGCGTCACTTATCTCAATAGCGGAAGCATCGAGCTCACGACCATTGAAGAACCGGAAGGCACTGGCGAAACCTTTACCGCTACCGATGCCGCCATTGGGATTTCCTATTCCCGCCGCCTAACCGAACGTTTTGTGCTGGGACTTACCGTGAAGCATATTCAGGAACGACTCTATCACGAAAAGGCATCCACCTTTGCTTTCGATATCGGTTCGCAATTCGATACGGGTATCTACGGGATGCGCCTGGGGATGGCGTTGCAAAACTTCGGAGGGAAAATGCGCTTGGATGGCCCGGATCTGGATTATCCCCTCACCGATCCAGAAACCGGTTACGAGCAAAGTGCAGGTGCCCGCTTGCAAACTCTGGAATGGCCCATTCCTCTCCTGTTTAAAATGGGTATCATGATGGATGTAATTGGAAAAGAATCGCAAATTATTCGGAGTGCCAAGAATCGATTCTCCATTGCTGTGGAAGCCAACGACCCCATTGACCACTATCTGCGATTTAATTTCGGTGCCGAGTACGAATGGAACGGAATGTTCGCTTTACGTGCCGGGTATAAACTGAATTATGATGAAGCATCGTTTACCGCAGGCGCCGGATTTAAAGTGAATATGGGTGGCACATTGTTGCAACTGGATTATTCCTTTAACGATTATGGATTGCTGGATTATGTCCATCAGTACAGTTTTGCTTTTACTTTTTAGGCGTAGGCTCGAAAACTTTAACTTTATCATAACTAAGGAGGTATTATGAGAAATTTATTAGTATTTATGCTGGCGTTTTTGGTACTCTTTTCCCTTTCGTTTGCCAAAAGCACCTCGCAAAATGTGCAACCGTTAACTGCGAAGACGAAAACCTCGTTATTCCAGGCGCAGAAGCCGAGTTCCTTACCGGAAAATGCGAATATTCTGGTTCACTTTCGTACGGATACTCTAATCTGGCACGAGGATTTTGAATCCGGAGCAACTGGCTGGATGTCGGTTGACGAAACGGATGTGGGTATTATGTGGCATCAGGATGATTGGATGGCGCATGGTGGCGCCGGAGACCTCTCCTGGTGGATGGCTGATACCACATTGGGGAACAATGGGGGTTACCTCAGCCATTGGTATCAGGTGCTGGATACACCGGATATTACCCTGAGTGGTTCTCCTACCCTTACTTTTTACCATCGGTTAAGTTGTGAACCCCCTGCCGGGGCTACTTCCCCGTACGATGGCTGGGACGGTGTGAATGTGCGCATCTCCACCGATGGCGGTGCAACCTGGACGGTATTACAGAACCCCACTCCGGCGTATACTGCTAACAGCTTGTATAGTTTTGGATATGAGTTTGGTGAAGGCCCCAATGTTCCGGGTT
>JALWDQ010000223.1:0-4645 GCA_027039625.1 Calditrichia bacterium
TGCGAAAGTAACGTGAAAGAGATTTACGACAAATGCCACGAACTGGAAGCCCAGAGCGATGAGTATCTGATTTTCAACCAATTCGACCAGTTTGGGAATGCTATCTGGCATTATGAGATTACGGGATTTACCATTGAGGATTTGTTCACCCAGATTAAGCAACCCGAACAGCGTCTCACCGCATTTGTGAGTGCAACGGGTTCGGCAGGTACCATTGCCGCCGGTGATTATTTACGCACCCGCTTCCCCAACATCAAAGTACTGGCTTCCGAAGCCCTCCAGTGCCCCACCCTGTTGATGAACGGTTTTGGAGGGCACCGCATCGAAGGGATTGGCGACAAGCATGTGCCCTGGATTCACAATGTAAAAAATCTGGATGCCGTAACCGCCATCGATGATGAACATCCTTTGCGATTACTGCGGCTTTTTAACGAACCGGCAGGGCAGGATTGGCTGGTGAAACAGGGCGTCGATGAACAAACCGTGCAACGTCTCCCCTATCTGGGAATTTCTTCCCTGGCAAATCTGCTAAGCTCCATTAAATTAGCCAAATATTTCGAACTCACCGAGAAGGATGTCATATTCACCATCTTCACAGATTCGGTAGAATTGTACTATTCTCGCCTAAAGGAGATGAACGAACGGTACGGCAACTACACCGAGCGCCAGGCAGAAATCGACTGGCACAGCGTGGTGAAACAGCAATCCATTGATTATTTCAAGGAACTGAATTATTACGACAAAAAAGCCATTCATAATCTGAAATATTTCACCTGGGTGGAACAACAGGGTAAAGATGTTGCGGAATTAAATGCCCAGTGGTATGACGAAGATTATTGGAAGGAACGGTTCCAGGTGGTTGAAGAGTGGGATCGCTTGATTGAGCGTTTTAATCAGGAAGCGGGTGTGTCGATAGAAGAGATCGAACCGATTTAACAGGATTGAGGGAAATGAAAACAATTACCCATGTCCTGATGAGTGTGGGAGGGAATTGGTTGCAGGTAGCAGAAGTGGATTTCGACGAACGTTTTCTTGAAGTTCGTTTTTTGCTGAATGAACCGGTGGATTGGAAGCACATTGCTACCCCCCGGGATTATCGTCAATTTGTGGAGCAGGTAAAGAAAACCCTGCAAGCTCCCCGGAGCGAGGCGATTGATGGGAATTTCTGGCTAATGATGCCGGGTGGCATCGATCCCCATGTTCACTTCGACACCCCGGGGTTTGAATTTCGCGAGGATTTTGAACACGCTTCCATCGCCGCAGCCTGTGGTGGGGTTACGACAATTATCGACATGCCCTGCACCTCCCTCCCTCCTGTGACTTCGCTGGCTCACATGCAGACCAAACTGGCCGCTGTAAAAAATCGAAGTACTATCGACTATGCTTTCTGGGGTGGAGTGTCCGGGACGGATTTTACACAACCAGAGGAATTGTCCCGCAATATCCGGGAACTGGCTGAAGCTGGAGTGGTGGGATTTAAAACCTATTTCATTTCCGGAATGGAAGAATTCACCGATCTTACACCGGCGCAAATGGTTCAGGCAGCCCGCTGGATTGGGAGCACGGGGCTCCCCATGGCCATTCATGCCGAGGAAAAAAGCCTGGTGCTCACCCGCCAGCAGCAATTCAGGGCAGAGGGACGCACCGACTGGCGCGCCTATTGCGAGAGTCGGGATGTTCTGGCCGAAGCACTGGCAGTTACTCAAGCGGTAGAAATTGCCCGGGAGACTCGAACCCGCATTCACATTGTGCATTCAAGCAGTGCCCGGGGCGTGGAACTCATTCGAAGAGCACAACAGGAAGGTGTACCCATTTCGGCAGAGACCTGTCCCCACTACCTCTTTTTTACCCAGGAAGATTTCGACAATCCGGAAATTCGGAATTTTCTTAAAACGGCACCACCGGTGAAGTTCAGTACCGATCGCCTGGCCTTGTGGCAGGCTCTGCGCAACGGGATTCTCTCCTTTGTGACCACTGACCATGCCGGTTGTAATCCCGAGCAGGAAAAATCTTCTACCAACTTCTGGGAAGTGTACGGAGGGATTCCCGGAGTGGAGCACCGTGTGCCGTTTCTTTTTAGTGAAGGGCTCCTCACGGATCGTTTGAATCTGGAGCAAACCATTCGCCTCCTCTCCAGCGAGGCAGCGCGTTTTTTCGGATTAAACCATCGCAAGGGGCACATTGCTCCCGGTCTGGATGCCGATTTTGCTCTGGTAAACCTGTGGACAAAATTTCCCGTTAAAAGCAAAGAAATGCACAGCAAGGGGAAATACACTCCTTTCGAGGATGTCATTTTCCGGGCACGTGTGGAACAAACCTATCTCCGTGGGGAACGAATCGCCGATCGAGAAAATCCGAATTTTGCAGTACCGCCAAAAAGAGGAGAATTCATTACCCCTCAACTTTAGAGAAAGCTGCCGGGAAACATCGACTTCGAACGTTTAACTATTTGGCAAGAGCCAAATTGCTGCGCAAGAATTTTATTACAACGGTTGAGTTGTAATTTGTGATTTGATGTTTGGAATTTGTTTTTTACTTGGGATTTGTTATTTGGAATTTGTTATTTGGAATTTATTTTTTGGTATTTGGGATTTGAGTTTTGGAATTTTAACCAATAGTGGGAGAATCAAATGAAGTTGATCATTTCTAATGCCTGGATTTGTTCCTACCGAGAAGAGAACATACAGCCTGTTTTTGGTTCGCTGGTCATAGATAACGGTAAAATCGAGGAAATCCGTACCGGGGACTTTTCTCGTTTCACATCTGGCAAAGGAATGGAATGGGAGAGCGATTCCCGGACGGCCATTATTAATGCTCAGGGACGCGTGGTAACCGTTCCGCTCATTAACTTTCACGACCATTTTTACTCCCGTCTGGCGAAAGGGTTACCCATATCCGGCCCCATGGATAATTTCGTCAATATTCTAAAATCACTATGGTGGAAATTAGACCGCATGCTGGATTTAGAGATGGTAGAAGCCTGCGCCCGGGTGGGTGCCATGGATTCCATTAAAGAGGGAGTCACCTACGTTTTCGATCATCACGCATCTCCCGAGGCGACTCCGGGAAGCTTGAAAACCATTGCTGCGGTGCTTCGGGAGTTTAACTTGCGGGGAACCGTTTGTTTCGAAACCTCCGACCGCAACGGCAAACCTTTACGCCAGGAGGCTCTGCGCGAAAATCTGGAATTTCTCTCCCACTATGCCGATAGCGAGGTAAAAGGAATGATCGGCCTCCATGCACCTTTTACCCTGGAGGATGAGACCCTGCGGCAAGCAGCGGAAATTCAGCAGCAAACCGGTGCCGGGATTCACATCCATATCGCTGAAGATGCGTACGATGTAAAACACAGCTTACAGCAATTTGGAATACCGCCAGCGGAACGCCTCCAGCAGTTTGGTTTGTTGACTCCCAATAGCATTCTGGTACACGGCGTTCATCTCACAGAAAAAGATTACACCATTCTGGAAAAGGCAGGCAACGCCCTCGCTTACAACCCGGATTCCAATCTGAACAACGCGGTGGGACTACCTCCTTTTGGGGAAATTCCCGCCAACATTCCCATCCTGCTGGGAACCGATGGAATGCACGCCAATTTACAGCGTTCTCATAAACAAGTCTTCCTTTTGCACCGTCATCAAGGACATTCGTTCGATGATTCTTTTCAGTGGTTCACCAAAATTTATCGCGACCAGCAACGATTTGTGCGGCAATATTTTCCGGATTTTCCTGCTTTGCTCCCTGGAGACCGGGCTGATCTGGTAATATGGGATTACATTCCGCCAACGCCTTTTTCTGCAGAAAATTTCTGGGGACACTACATTTATGGGATTCTGGAATCCCGGGCGCACACTGTAGTACAAAACGGGAAAATCCTTCTGCAAAGTGGCAAAATACTCATCGAATACTATCCGGAATTGATGGAAAAGATTCGCCAGCAGGGCTACCGGCTATACCAGAAGTTTGCCAACGCCGGGTAATTTTTGATTTTTTCCGTTTGTAATTCCACATTTCACCTTTTATATTTGGTGGCTTAAATGCAAGTTGAACATTAATGGGGAGTTTTCTGAAATGTATGCGATTGTGGAAATTGCCGGAAAACAATTTCGAGTCGAAAAGGATGCCATCATTAAAGTGCCGTATTTGCGTAAAGAAGAAGGCGATGCGGTGGAATTTGAACGGGTGTTGCTGCTGGACGACGGTCAGGAGGTGAAGGTCGGTCGTCCCGTGGTGGAAGGGGTGAAAGTCACCGGAAAAGTGGTGGAAAATGGCCGCGATAAGAAGGTGATTATTTTCAAGAAAAAACGCCGCAAAGGGTACCAGAAAAAGCAAGGGCACCGTCAGTATTTCACCAAAATTCAAATTGAAAATATTGCGTAATATAGAAACACCGGAGGAATGTCATGGCTCATAAAAAAGGTGTAGGAAGTTCCCGCAACGGTCGCGAAAGCGAAAGCAAACGTCTGGGCGTGAAGAAATTTGGTGGCGAATTTGTGAAAGCGGGAAGCATCATTGTGCGCCAGCGGGGAACCAAATTTCATCCCGGCAACAATGTAAAACGAGGTGGCGACGATACCTTATTTGCTCTGATTGACGGATACGTGAAATTTGAACGGAAAGATAAACGTCGTACCAAAGTGAGCGT
>JALWDQ010000224.1:0-1495 GCA_027039625.1 Calditrichia bacterium
ATTTTATGCACTTAATAAAACTCCGGAGGTTGGTTTGTCCAGGAATCTCATGACCAGTGTTTCCGGTGTTCGCGGCATTGTTGGCGAAACCTTAACTCCCGATTTAATTGTCAAATACGTGTCGGCATTTGGCCAGAAGCGGCAGGGACAGAAGATTGTAGTGGGCGGCGACCCGCGGGTGAGCGCCCGATTTATTCGCCCGCTGGTGAAAAGCACCCTCCTGGCCTGCGGCTGCGATGTGGTGGATATTGGCATTACCCCAACTCCCACGGTGCAGCTTGCCACCGAACATCTGGGCGCAGGCGGTGGCATCGCCATTACCGCCAGTCACAATCCCATCCAGTGGAACGGATTGAAATTCATCGGTGCGGACGGATTGTTCCTGCCCGAGCAGGAGGTATTTGCCCTGTACAAAGAAGCAGAATCCCGAAAACGGAACTACGTTCCCTGGGATAAACTGGGGCAGGAGGAAGTGTACGACAAAGCCATCGATGACCATCTTCAAAAAATTTACCAGCTCCCTTACATCGACGTGGAGAAAATTCGTCAACGTAAATTCAAGGTGGCGGTGGATTGCGTCAATGGTGCCGGAGGGGTGATTATGCCGCGCCTGCTTCGGGAACTGGGCTGCGAGGTCATTGAACTGAACACCGAGCCCACCGGCATCTTTGCCCACACCCCGGAACCGGTACCCCAGAATCTGGTGGATCTGGCCGTTGCGGTGAAGGAACACGGTGCCGACCTGGGAATGGCGGTGGATCCCGACGTCGATCGCCTGGCCATGATCGCTAACGACGGCAATCCCCTGGGCGAAGAGTACACCCTGGCCATTGCCGTTAAGTACATCCTGAGCAAAAAGCTGGGCTATGTGGTGATTAACCTTTCCACCTCCCGGGCCATCGACGACATTGCCAAGTACTACAACGTGTTGCTGTTTAAAACCAAAGTGGGCGAAATCAACGTAGCGCAGCGCATGCGGGAAGTGGGAGCCATTATCGGTGGCGAAGGAAACGGCGGGGTTATTCTTCCCGAAGTGCATCTGGGTCGAGATGCACCGGTTGCCGCGGCTCTTACCCTGCAGGCACTGGCGGAATTTGGCGGCACTTTATCGGATTTCAAACAAACGCTGCCACAGTACTACATTCTCAAAGATAAAGAAAGCGTTAAAAATGTCGATCCGGACAAAGTCATTGAATACTTTGCCGAGAAATACAAGAACGAGCAACTGGATTTAACGGATGGTTTGCGCATCGACCGTGCCGATTCCTGGATTCACCTGCGCAAATCCAATACCGAGCCCATTATGCGCATTATTGTGGAATCGCGCACACCCGAAATCTCCTGGCGCATTCTGCAGGAGGTAAAAGAGGAAATTCGTAAATTGCAGAGTAAGCTGGCATAGCGCTCTGTTAAGCTGGAAACCACGCGCCTTCGTAGTTTCCCTTACGAAGGCGTTTTTCTTTTTGTAAAAATAGAACCTTGGGTGAAGAAATTT
>JALWDQ010000225.1:0-4636 GCA_027039625.1 Calditrichia bacterium
AGCCCCGGATGCCCAATTGCTGGAACAAATTCAGTCGCTTGCCCTGTCTGTCCCGGAAGTTAAAGGTGTTCACGACATCATTGTCCATCGTTACGGCGAGACCCTGATTATCTCCCTGGATATTGAGGTGGACAGAAACCTATCGCTGATTCGGGCGCATGATGTAGCGGACCAGGTTCAAAAACGGTTAAGCGAATCGTTAAACGCTTTTGTTACCGTTCATTACGATCCGGCCATGGAGCAAACTCCGTTTAATCAGAAAGTTGAGGAGAAACTTCGACTTTTTTGCCGGGAACACCAATTGTGCCGTTCTTATCACGATTTGCAAATTGCAGAAAAAGGGAAAACCCGAATTCTTTCCTTCGACCTGGTTACCGATTGGCAGATTTCCGTGGACGATTCCAGAAAATTGGTACAGGATTGTCGTGCGTTTTTACAGAAGCATCTTCCTGAATTGAACAAAATTGAAATCCATATTGAACCTTCCTTTACCGTTTCTCCCGAGAAATCTTCCCGAAAAACCGGCTAATAAAAAATGAGATTTGCCTTCACAAAACGTTTAAAATATTTTAAATTTAGAGGGTGACAGATGGAAAATAATTGGGGCAGGACTGCCGCGAAAGTTCTCCGCCGGAGAATTTAGGGGGAGAAAAGCTGGAGTTGGAGGAATGTCCAGGTGGACAACAGTCCTGCCCAAATTTTTGCTTTTCCTGTGACCTATATCAGAAAAATCACTTTAAAAATATTCAAAACTTGAAAAATCTACCGGCTTTTTGTATTATTTAAGAAAAGGTCGAGGTTACTATGATTAAAACAATCCTGCTTTCGGTAGATGGCTCGGCGTACACCGAACCTGTTCTCCAATATGGGATTCAGTTTGCAAGGAAGTTTGAAGCCTACCTCAAAGTGCTTACCATAATTGATGTGCGTATTTTTGAATGGGCGGTTGCCATTGGGGTAGAAGGATTTGCTCCCATTATTCCTTCGCCCACCTACCAGGAGGAATCTCAGAAACTGCTGGAGCAAAAAGCCGAGCAGGTGCTAAAACGTGCGGGGGAAATTCTTAACAGGGAAGGGGTCTCGCATTCCCTAGAAAAGGAAAATGGTAATCCTATTGATGTGATTTGCGAAAAAGCCCGTTTGGTCGATCTGGTGGTCATGGGGGCGCATGGAGAATTCTCCCGCTGGAGCGAGAAGATGTTGGGAACTACGGTGGAATCGGTAGCCCGGTTAATTATCAAACCGTTGATGATTGTCCCCAGGAAATTCAGGGAAATCCAGAAGATTCTGCTGGCCTACGACGGAAGCGAAAATTCCAGTAAAGCGCTAACCATGGCTGCTTTTTTGGCTTCCTCCTTTAAAGTTCCCTTAACCGTCCTTAACGTGAACGATTCTCCTGAAGAAGGTGAGCGCATTGTGGGTGAGACGCGAGAATATTTGCAGGCTTACCACATTCCGGAGATTCAGGAAAAGGTAGTTCCGGGAGTTGCAGCGGAAAAAATTGTTGAAGTCTCGCAAAGTGACCATTCCGATCTAATTATCATGGGTTCCTTTGGGCATTCCCGCATCCGAGAGGCCATCCTGGGTTCAACCACCGTGCAGGTGATGCGCAAAGTCGATGTCCCGCTCCTCATGGTTCGATAAAATTCCTCTAAAATCGGGATGATTTTAGGTTAAATAGAGCTTCCCGGGAAGGGAACTTAGTTCATGGTTCAAACCGAGACGTATGGAGGTTCATATGGGAAATTTTGTCACTACCCTTAATCGGCATATTATTGAACAAGAACGACTTCATCCGGAAGCCACCGGAGCTTTTACGGCATTGTTAACGGATATTGCCACTGCCGCCAAGATTATTTCCTATCACGTCAACAAAGCGGGTTTGGTGGATATTCTGGGCGGTGCAGGCGGCACCAATGTATTTGGGGAACATCAGCAAAAGCTGGATGTTTTTGCCAACGAACTCATGGTGCGCGCTCTGGTGCACGGAGGCAAGCTGTGCGCCCTGGCGTCGGAGGAGTCGGAAGATATCATCGAAATTCCCAAGGATTACCCCATTGGTAAGTACGTGTGCTGTTTCGATCCCCTGGATGGTTCCTCCAATATTGAAGCTAATGTTAGTATCGGTACTATTTTCAGTATTTTGCGCCGGGTAACTCCCGATGGTAAACCCGGTACGGTGGAAGATGTGCTCCAGCCAGGGTACAAACAGGTGTGTGCCGGTTACGTCATCTACGGTTCCAGTACCATGATGGTTTATACCACCGGGAACGGTGTGTACGGATTTACCCTGGATCCCAGCTATGGGGAATTTGTTCTCTCCCATCCGGATATTAAAATCCCCAAAAAAGGGAAAATTTACAGTGTTAACGAAAGCTATTTCGATTACTGGGACGAAGGAGTGAAAAATTACATTCGATGGGCTAAAAAAGTAGTACCTGAGGATGGACGTCCCATGAACTCCCGATACATTGGTTCTCTGGTAGCGGATTTCCATCGGAATTTACTGTATGGAGGAATTTTCCTCTATCCGGGAGACAATAAATCCCCCAGCCGTCGGCAGGGGAAACTCCGCCTGCTGTACGAAGCCAATCCCATGGCATTTATTGTAGAAAATGCCGGAGGGCGGGCATCAGATGGCTTCCGACGCATTCTGGATATTCAACCCACGGATATTCATCAGCGCACTCCTCTGATTATCGGTAGCGAGGAAGATGTGAAAATTGCCGAGGAATTTATCCAGGGTAAGCGAGTAGAATAATTCACCGAGAAAATTCCTGTTCCACCCGGAACAGGAATTTTCGTATTTCCCGTGAACCGAAACGATTGAATACCCGTTGAGCTACCCTGGGTCATTCTAAATCCCCTCGCAGGCGGGGCGAAGAATTTTTATTGAATAACACCAACCTTTTTCACAGTATTCTTTACACGGCTGGTTATTTGCAGTCAAACGCAGTCACTCACAGTCACTCACAGTCCCAGACCCGTTCCGGGAGCCCCCTGGGCAGACCCGTTCCGGGAGTTTGAATTGGGCAGAATTCCAATGGGGAGTTCGGGGTATAGAAATAGCCCCAGAATTTTGAGGCGTTAGCCAAAATAGAAGTAAAAGAGGAGAGCCCTCCGGGCAGGTGACGCTACCCAATAAAATTGCTTCTGTACATGCGGGAGTTTTTGTGCTTAAATTCTTTTTTAGCTTGATTTAAATAGGCTCAATTTTTATATATTGTGCGAGGTGGTCAATTGAAGAAGGAGAAGAGATGGCCGGAAAAAAGAGAATCGCCTTTGTGTCCGAACGTAACGTTTGCCGTAGTCAAATAGCCCAAGCATGCGCTCAGAAGCTCACTCAGGACAGGATGGATATCCAGAGTTTCGGAGTGAAACCGGATCGGATTCACTATCTGGTAAAAGAGGTGCTGGATGAGAAAGGACACAATACCACATTTCTATTTTCCAAAGCGTACGAAGTGGTGGAACGCCAGCAGTTTGATATTCTGGTGTTTATGCATGCGGGATTAAAAGAACAATTGCCCGATATCCCCTATGAATATACCTCAATTGAATGGGATTTTGAGGATCCCACGCTAAGAAATGTTCCGGAAGAGGATATGAAAAAGGATATCGAAAAATTGTATCAAGCCATTGAAAATAAAGTAAGTGAATTTATTAAGGGACTTTAGTTTGCGCCGGAACGGATTTTATTTTCCAGCTGATCCAGATAATGTTCACGTTTTTGCAGTTGCTGTAACTTCTGATAAAGCGGAGTGCGATGTTTGCGATGAAATTTGATTTTGTCATCACCGCCCATCTGGGCAATCACTTTCAGCATTTCGTTGTAATTCTTTTCGTATTCCTTTCGTATATGATGGAGATGCATGCTTACCTCCTTTATTTATGTTCTGGTAATTAAAATAGTCGTCAGATTATTTTGGAAATTGATAGAAATTACATTTAAAATTTTTTTTATAGCAAATTCTGTGATTTACGTAAATTGGAGACGAACCGCCGATTTTGAATAGATTAAAAGTATCTTCTTACTGCTCAAGTTCTATATAAATAAAAAACAATATGATAAGCAACAAGTACATTCTGGTTATTGAGGATGATTTCGATCTGCTGTGGTTGATTAAAAAGATATTAACAATGAATGGTTTCCAGGTTTTGACAGCAATCACAGGGGAGGCCGCACTGGAAGAATTTTCGCGAAATTTATTTGATATTCGCGCGGTGATCATGGACCTCTCTTTACCGGATATGTCTGGAATCTACCTTTGCCGGGAATTTCGTAAAGTGTCGAGGGATATTCCCATTGTAGTAACCACCGGTTTTGAGGAAGAGAGCAAGAAAAATGAACTGGAAGCAATGGGTATTCAGGGATATCTGGTGAAACCGTTCGATATTATGCAATTAGTTAAATTGCTCTCGAACATTCTTTAACCCCATTTCGTTTTGAATTTTCCCAATCATTTTGTAATTTGGAGTGTGGTTCAGTTTAAGAAAAATAAGGGGGAGTAGATATGGGTGATATTTTAGAGGAATTGGTTCAGGTGGAACAAGCCTGTGCCGAAGCGTTTAACCGCAAAGATATTCCCGCGATCTTACAGCATTTTGATGATGCTATCATGGGATTTTCTTCCAC
>JALWDQ010000226.1:0-4634 GCA_027039625.1 Calditrichia bacterium
AATTAAACCACAGAGGTCACAGAAGGCACAGAATTAAATGAATATTAAAAAAAGAAAAATGAAGAATGAAATTTTTATAAAGGGAGTGCGAAGCACTCACACAAGGGTAGCCCAGGGCGAAGCCCTGGGAATAGAGAGCATCCCCAAAATTGAGCCCTGAAAGGGCGATACAGATGTAATTATCAATTTTGAATTGATTTTTACAACCACAGAAAAAATTAAACCATAGAGGAGACAGAAAACACGGAAAACCCAGTAAAAGCATAAAACATAAAACATATGGCATATAAGGTCTGCCAGGGAAATAATAGGGATAATTAGAAATGATATTTTTGACCGGATATTCCGGATAATCAGAATTGAATCTTTGAATTAGAAAAAATATCCTCTGGCAGGGTACGAGGCCACGGAGTGGCCGACAGAACTTAGCCCATGGCCTTCAGCCATGGGAATGTGAATTCCACCCACCATTTTAAGTCCTGTAAGGACGACAGAAAGAATAAATGATTTTGAAATAAGAGTTTTGAAATGGGTTTTAAAATTGTAGGGTTCACCGGAATCAAAAATCGCTCGAATGGAAATTTAACCACGAATTGCTTAGCCACGAATAAAAAGAACTGATGTTTGCCCACGAATCATTCGAATTAACACGAATACAAAAATTGTTTACTGGAGATTGTAATTAGAAATTTGGTGTTTGGAAAAAGCAAAATTTTTATACCTGGCTTGCCTTTATTACTTCCTCCACCCTCCGTGTTTTCTGTGAATTTTGAGTTATCCGGGCTTTTCAAAACTCAATTTAAGTTGAATAAAGTTTACTACCTCATCTCAATCAAATGCCCCCCAAGCTGCTCGGCGTGGTCCGGATGGCAGGTAAGGAGGATGAGCTGATGTTGGCGGGCGAACTGTTGTAACAATTCCACAGCCGCCATCTGACGTTCAGGATCCATATCCACCAACGGATCGTCCAGGATGAGAAATCCTGGATGCTGACGTAAGAAGTAGTGTGCCATGGACAGGCGTAGTGCCAGTGCCAGTGCATCCCGGGTCCCCACAGAAAGCTGGCTCAATGCCAGTTCCAGCCCGTCGTGCCGTACAATCCGTTCCGGAAGATTGTTCTCCAGACGTACCTCACGATATCGGTGTGCTGTAAGCGGCACCAGGTAGGTGCGAAACGCTTTCTGCCAGGGGGATAACGTATCCTTATCCATTTCTTCTTTCAACCGGCGGAAATGCTCCCGTATCCGGGCAATGGCCTGACCCTGCCGCATTTTGTACTGGAACTGCCTTTCCGCTTCCTCTAATTGAGAGCGCAATATTTCACTGGACTCATCCGGTTCCCGGGCATCCAGCTCCGCCTTTTGAATCCGCAACTGGTGCAATTCCCGCTCCTTGAGGCGTAACCACTCCTCTTTTTGTTCAAACTCGCGGATGAATTCTTCCGGACTTTTACCAGCTACTTCCGATTGGGCTAACGATTTGAGCTCCTTTTCCACCTCCTGGCATTCCTGGCGAAGTTTTACAAGTTCGTCTAACACCGTGTCCGTATCTCCAAACTGCTGCTGCCAGTCCTGCAATTTTTTCTGCTCAGCTTCCAGCCTCACCAAAAGTTTTGCTTCCTGTGTTTTTACCGCCGTCAGTTCCTGTAAAATTTCGTTAGATGTACGCCCTGGTTTGCCGCTTTGAACAGCACTTTCTATTTTTGCCAGTTCTTCCAGCGAATCTTCACCCAGCAATCCCTTAATTTGCTTCTGGATGGAAGAAATCTGGTACTGCAACTCATTATTACGCCTTAAAATCTCCTCTCCCTCTTCCACATTTTGCACCCCCATTTTCTGCAGGCGCTTCGTTTCTTCTTCCTGAAGCGATTGTAACCTGCGTTCCAGTTCTTCCACATCAAATTCTCCGGACGATACAGAAATCTCCACTCCTTCGTGATATACCCGTACTCGTCCCGGAGCTTCCAGTTTCAGAGGGGTTTCCGGAGTCAGGGTAATTTTCCGTGTTTCCTCCAGACCCAGCTGTACCTCGATGGTTTGTGTTTTTCTGGATTTCAAAGTGAGATTTAACCGGATTGCTTCGATAGTTGCCCGAAGCTTTTCTTTTTGATTTCCCGTACGTCGCAATTCTTGAAGTGCTTTCTCGGTGACGGCAGGGAGGGTTTCAAATTCCTTTTGTAACTTCTGCAACTGCGATTGGGCTTTTTTCACTTCTCGCCAGCGTTGCATCTTTTGTTGAAGTGATTCCCATTGCTGCGCTTGGCGCTGTTCTTCCTGCAATTTTCGAAGCCTGGTTCGAATTTCCTGTTTCTGGATTTCCAGTTCGCTGCTGCGTGCTCTGGTTTCAGGCCACTCCTGGAAGATATTTTTCAATCTCCTTTCTCGTTCTTCAAGATGTTGCAAACGCTCGGCCAGGAGTAAACGCTGTTGCAACTGCTGCACTCTCTCCCGATTTTTCTCTACAAAATCCCGAACAGTTTGTACTTCCTTTTCCTGAATATTGAGCCGAGCATTGATCTGGTCTCGCTCTTCTTCAAATTTCCGTACTTCTTGCAATCGCTGTCGCAAAGATTCCTGCTGGTAGTAAGCCTGAAGTATCTCTCCAACCTCTCGTTTCCAAGGATGCTGGATACCTCGATTATCCCGGGGAAGGTTCAAAGTTGCATCCCAATTGCTTAAAAGTTGATGAAAACGCTGCTCGATGGCTTTTTCCAGCTTCTCGAGGGAGACTCCGCCTGTTTCGAAAACTGCCTGGCGCAGGATGCTATTCAAATCATTCTGTGGCTGGGGTTCTTTTTTAAGAAATTCCACCGTTTCGGTTAACCGATTCTGTTGCACCATCAACACGTTGGAATAAGTAGCTTCGTGGTGCCCTACCAGTTGCTGAAGGCGTTCCTGCACTGCGCTCTCGTTAGTTAAAATGTTACCGTCCGGAAGTCGCAGCTCAGCAGAAGATTCCCCGCCCCAGCTTTTGTGAATCCGGTACTCTCCATCCTGTTCAAAAACTAAAGATACACGGATTGTATCTCCACCACTGACGGGGAGAAATAACCGTAGTTCTTCTTTTAGACGTTTCGTTTTCAACCTTACGGGACGGAACAACACCCACCGCAGAGCGTTGACCAGGGTACTTTTTCCCGCTTCGTTGGGACCCACCACCACATTTAATCCGGGCTGGAACTCCACAATACGACTGGGAATTCCGGCAAAGGGATGAAGTTGAAGCTGTTTAATCCTCATTCCTGCATCTCCCGAATGATTTCATACGCCATTTGCAGCGCCAGTTCATCCTCATTTTCCAACTGCCGCAACAGCCGATGAGCAAAGGAACCTTCCACAAACTCACGATCGATATCCTCCTGGGTAATGCGACGTAAAAGCCGGGTGGTGTCCACTTCCACATAAAAAAATTCTTTTTGAAGCCGCCCAATCTCCTGACGGATTTCCTGGAGTAAATCGCTGGATACACGTCCGGTGAGGTGCAGTTTTAAAAGAGTTCTGGCAGGTGGATAATTGCGGCTTAAAGTAAGAAGGGGCTGGATACCCCGGGATTCGGACAATTCCACCGTGACCTCTTGAAAACGATAGAAACCGGTGGTAAGAGCCTGATAGTAAACCGCACCGGATTCCTCGATTTCCAGAAACCAGGCCGAACCGTTGTGGTGGCAATCGAAGCCATCCGGTTCCGGGGTGGCCGGGAAAAAAATGCGTTCTTCGGAGCCGGATTCGTTTTTCGGAAAGCGCAGGTGAGTGTGTCCCAGCAACCACGCCTGAACGGGAATCTCTTCCAGCTCCTGGCGGGTCATGGGATAGTATCGTTCCTCAAAATCGGGGGAGAATCCGGCCAGACTTCCATGTGCAACTCCCAGATGGAACGGGACTTCGGGAGCGGGAGTAACCGAGTGCATCCAACCCAGTGCATTTTTCGAGGAATGTTTTGCGGTACAGGGGGCAGGATAGACATGGAGTCCCAGATCATGTTCCTCCAGGGAATAAATTCGGGGCTCCTTGAGCACGACTGCCCGTTCATTTAAGTGTGCTTCCAGCGTTTGCCAGAGGGAGGATTCGCTTCGGTGGTAAAAATCATGATTTCCCGGAAGCAGAAGGAATGCATTTCCTTCGAATCGATTCAAAATTTCTGCTACCCGCAGGAGATCGCGGCGGGGAATACGCTGGCGGTGAAACAAATCCCCGGCCACCACGAAAAGATGACATTGCCGTTCATTTGCTTCCTGCACCAGGCGTTCCAGCGCGTTAAATCGTGCCTCCACCAGTGCTTCCTGAACTTCCGGCGGATAGCCTCGGGTAAATGTCATTCCAATATGCACGTCGGCGGTATGCAATATTCGTAATTTCACCAGATTCTCCTTTTTTCTGATTTTGGGCAATTTACAACATTTTCCCCGGAAAAATCAATTACCTGCCAAATATGTTGAGTGGGGATATTCATCCCCGTCCCTCTGTTGGTATTTAGAACAATAATACCTCACAGTTTTATCATGAGCGGAGCGAAGAATCTCTATTGATTTTATTTAACCGCAAAGAGCGCAATGGAGTCGCAAAGAGCGCAAAGATTTTTGAATGTTTAAATGCAAAAAAATTAACCGCAGCGAGCGCAACGTACGCAGCGAAAAA
>JALWDQ010000227.1:0-1494 GCA_027039625.1 Calditrichia bacterium
TGCGCATCGGACTTTACCTTCTGGGAAATACCGTTAAATCTCCACTCTATCAACATCTCATTAAAAACCAGGTGTGCCAGAAGTTTCATCTTTCCCTTTCTTCTCAGATCGATCCGGCGCCCATTGTTTTTCAGGCGACCCTGAAAAAAGGTATTTCGCCGGACACAGTACGCTCTATCTTCTTCCGAGCGGTGCGTCTGTTGCAGGAGGGACAAATTTCCCCCCGGGAACTTCGCGCAGTAAAGAACCGCTTTCTGGTAAACCGGGCTTATCGAAATTTGCGCATTTTTGATGTTGCCACCCGTCTGGGAACCAATATGATCAGAACCGGTGACTACCAGTACGATCGGCTGGTGCGAGAAAAAATCCTGAACCTCACTCTTCAGGATATTCAAAAGGCACTGAAAACGTACCTGCAAGAAACAGCCATGGTGCAGGGATTGCTGATACCCGGCAGGGATTCCCTCCCTGCCCGGGACACTGCTTATGTGCATATGGCGCCCGCCGGGGATATGACTCCGGACATTTCCCTACCCCTTCCGGATAAGCCCGTGTCCTACGACTCTTCCCGTTTTGTGTTGTTACCGGCTCTTACCGAACATGTACAAACCTTTACCCTGGCTAACGGAATACCGGTAATTTTTTACCCGGATCACACAGTTCCTATTGTGGAATTACGGGGCGTCATTCAAACCGGCAACACCCATGCAGACGGTTTCACCAAAGGAACCGGTTCACTTACCTGCAACCTTTTGGAAAAGGGAAGCCAGAAATTTCCCCCGGACATTCTGCAGGATACACTTTCTTCTCTGGCCAGCAAGGTTCAATTCAATAGCAGCGAAGAAAATATCATGTTTAGCTGGGGCACCATTCGGGAACATTTTCCCCTCCTAACCGAAATTGGAAGCAACCTACTGTTACATCCGCTTTTTCCGGAATCGCTTTTTACTTCTTTGCAGGAGGAAAAAATTGCCCGCCTGGAATCCATTAAACACACTACCGGCTGGCGCATCAGTCAGTACCTCATGGCCACCATCTTTCGGGGACATCCTTATAGCTATTTACCCACTCCCCCAAAAATCCGGACAATTACTCTGGAAGACATCCAGCGCTTTTACCGCCGATACTGTCGTCCCCAGCACACCACCCTGATTATTACGGGGGACATCGATAAACACCGGTTACAGCAGCTTCTAAACCGCTATTTTGGTTCCTGGCGCTGTCCGGAATCGCAGGGACTCTCTCCTTTTCCTCAACAAATGCCGGTGGATTCTTTTCGACTGGTGCTCTTTCCCGCTCCGGACGACCGCCAGGTCACTCTTCTGATAGCGCACGAGGCACCGGATAAACACTCCCCCGATCTGGAAAAACTGATGGTAGCCAATTACATTCTGGGAGGGAACTCTCTTACCTCCCGACTGGGACGTACCATCCGGGGTGAATACGGGCTGGTTTATGGCATCACCAGCAAGCTGTTTACTCGCAACCATGGGG
>JALWDQ010000228.1:0-4631 GCA_027039625.1 Calditrichia bacterium
AAAGACATAGAACCCACGGAAACAATGAAAATAATGTCTAAAGTTAGAATTATTATTAGCAATAAAATATATTTCCCGAACGGGAACTCCGGGTAATAAGAATAGAACATCTGGATTAGAAAAAATATCCACTGGCACAATACGAGGCCACGGAGTGGCCGAAAGATATTAGCCCATGGTCTTCAGCCATGGGAAATGGATATTCCCCCATCATTTTAAGTCCTGCAGAGACGACAGAAAGAATAAATGATTTTGAAATAAGAGTTTTGAATTGGGTGTTAGAATTGTAGGGCTCACCGGAATTAACAAAACCACGAATCGTTCGAATGATAATTTACCCGTGAATTATATGCGCACGAATTAAAAGAATTGATATTTGCCCACGAATCACACGAATGGACACGAATAAAAAAATTAGAGCAGGAAAAATTAAATTATTTGAACTAAGAATTTTGAATTGGGCGGATTTGTGCAAATTGGCACAATTCGTCGTTGTGAAACAAAGCGATTTTTTGACGGTCAAAAAGCCAATAAAGATGTTAAAGAGTAAAGCAAAAGAGTAAAAACAATAAATTTGCCTCAAGAGTGCGAAGCACTCACACATGAAGAGCCCAGGGCGAAGCCCTGGGAATAAAAATAAACAAAAAAAGGAAGCCCTGAAAGGGCGTCACTGGAATTAATAGTACCACGAATCGCACGAATAAGCACGAATGAAAAAAACAATATTTTGTTTGTTATTTGGGATTTGTTATTTTGAATTAAGAATTTTAATTAGATGGGTTCGTGTAAATTGGCGCAATTTGGTGCAACGAAACTAAACAATGTTCCGGTAGGAAAGAACCGATAAAGATGCGAAAAGGATAAAAATGAAACGCTATTTCATCAGGAGTGCGAAGCACTCACACAGGGATAGCCCGGGGCGAAGCCCTGGGAATAGAAGTAAACACAAAAATGGAGCCCTGAAAGGGCGACACCAAGAGAATTGAGAATTTTGAATTAAGAATTTTGATTTAAAGGATTCGTGCAGATTTGTAGTGTGAATATTTTGCTTCTGTTTAAATAAAATTACCTCTTATGGCAATGAAAGAGGCCACGGAGTGGCCGAAAGATATTAGCCCATGGTCTTCAGCCATGGGAAGGGAAATCCCACCCATCATTTTAAGTCCCGTAGGGACGACAGAAGTAATTGATAATTTTGAATTAAGAATTTTAAATTTGGCAGGTTTATGCAAACTGGCGCATTTCGTTGGAGTGAAACAAGACCATTTTGGGACAGGATCAAATAGCCAATTAAAATACAAAAGAGCGAAAGCAATAAATTGTTGCCTCAGGAGTGCGAAGCACTCACACAGGGATAGCCCGGGGCGAAGCCCTAGGAATAGAAATAAACACAAAAATGGAGCCCTGAAAGGGCGATACTGATGGAATTGAGAGTTTTTGCAACCGCAGAAACCACAGAAGCCACAGAAATCACAGAAACCACAGAAGCCATAGAAGCCACACTCAGATATTATTGATTTTGTCAATCCAATGGATCCTGGGGGCAGAATTCTGAGAGCAGAAAGATTCAGAAAGCGTAGATAGCGGTAAAAACTATCTAAAATAAAAAGGGTGCTTTGAGGGACTGAAGTGATCCTCCCGATTGGGATGGAATGGCTTTACCATTGCCTAACCGAAAGTATTTCCTGAGTTGGATTAGCTGGATACTAAACAAACCTCTTCTTCCTTTTCGTATCCCCCTCCCGTTGCAATTAGACATTTTTTAAACCCCTGACGAAAATCCCGCCTATTATGTGAAAAAAATTGTCTATTTTTTAGTCATTGCAGCAAAATACAACTCTGTTAATTTGTGTAAATACAATGTGTTATGGTGTTGGCATCAGGTTTGTATTGATATTATCAGAAATGTCAGGGAAGAGCAGTCGCAGGAAGCGAGAAAAATCTGCAGGAAGCGGTGCCTGAATCTTCAAACGGTCTAAAGTAATAGGATGTACAAATACCATTTCCCGGCAATGCAGCAGAGTTCGCTCTGGAGAAGAGATTTCACCGGGGAGCTCTGCCGATGAAAATCCGTAACGAAAATCCCCAAGGATGGGGAGACCGGAATACTGAAGATGCAAACGAATCTGGTGAGTTTTCCCCGTGATGGGACGAGCCAGAATTACACTGATTTCGGGTTGAGTCCGTTGCGCCACACGTAGGAAGAGAGTTTGAGAGAAATTCCGGGAAGAATGTTCTCCGGGAGAAAAGGTGTAACGTGAGGGGTGAGTGCGTTGCCGGGAGATGGAACCTGAAACCGTCCATTGAGGCGAAGGGGGCGCTCCCTGACAAAGGGCGAGGTAAGTTTTCTGGATCTCTCTCCGGCGTAGTTGCTCGTTTAACGAGCGGACAGCCCGACGGGAAAGAGGAATGATTAATACGCCGGAAGTTTCCGCATCCAGACGATGAAAGGGGTAGAAATGACGTTGAAGTATGCCAGCCTGTTGCAAATAAGAGTACACGTTGTGCACCACACTGTCTCTGGTGGGAGCTGTGGGAATACCCGCAGGTTTATCCACCACAATCAGATGGGCATCATGGAATAAAATCCGGGAGGGCCAATGGATCTGTTCAGCTATATGTTCTATTTGCAGGTTATTTTTGATGAAAATCTGGATCACCGCCGGCGGGAAAATCTGGTACGAAGCCTGTCGGATGCGGCGACGATTGACGTAAACCGCACCACGCACAATCAATCGTTTTATCTCCCGACGCGAAAGTCTGCTATAGTAACGGGCAATCAATCGATCAAGCCGGTCGGGAGCTGAGGAAGCGGGAATGTTAATCCGAATGTGTTCCATATGTCACAACGTTTGTTTAAAAATTAAATGTTGCGGGAGTAAATAGAAAGAGAATTTTATGGAAGTCAGCACCAAACACCGTTTCGAAGACGAATGGTTGGCCAAAGCTTTGCTGGATTACCAGATTGTAGATGAACAATATCTGGACGAATTGCGAGCGCGTTATGCTGACTACGACTATTTCCTGGATGTCCTTCTGGAAACCAAGCAACTTACCCGCGAAGATATCGCAACCTTTGTGGAAAATGTTCTGCAAATTCCTTTTGTGAACCTGGATGATGTGGAAATCAACCAGCAGGCAGTGGAGATGGTTCCCGAAAACATCTGTCAACAATATCAGGTTTTTCCTTTCAACCTGCGCGAAGACCACATCGCCGTGGCATTTGCCAATCCCTTCAATCTGGAGGCAGAAAAGGAAATTGCCTACACCACGGGAAAATTCGTAAAAACATTCTTTGCGTTTAAGGACCAGGTTAAGCAAAAGGTAGAAGAATATTATTCCCCGGATAAGTTTATCGACAATCTGGTGGATCGTGCCAACATCGAAAAGGCAGTTCAAATTGCAGGAGAATCGGGCAAGGAAAATAACTCCCCGGTAGTAAAACTGGTAAGCCTGATTATCGGAGAAGCAATCGACAAAGATGCCAGCGACATTCACATTGAACCGAAAGAAAAAGTGGTGGTCGTCCGTTACCGAATTGACGGCATTTTACGCAATATCCTGGAGGTTCCCAAGAGTGTGCAGGCCTCGCTGGTAAGCCGCATCAAAATTATCTCGAATCTGAATATTGCCGAGACCCGCAAACCCCAGGATGGTAAAGCCAAGGTCATTCACGACGGGGTCAGCATCGACCTGCGAATTTCCGTTTTGCCAACCAATTACGGCGAGAAAGTGGTTATTCGAATTCTGGATAACCGCAAAGCAAAGGTATCGTTCCAGGAATTGGGAATTCAGGGAAGAAATCTGGAATTGCTGGAAAAATGTTTCAGCAAGACGCAGGGGATGATTCTGGTAACCGGTCCCACGGGTTCCGGAAAAACCACAACTCTGTATGCGGCTTTGAATCGGATTCGCAACACGGCGAATAACATCCTCACCATCGAAGATCCCATTGAATACAATATTGAAGGGATAAACCAGGTACAGGTGAATGAGAAAGCCGGGATTACCTTTGCCTCGGCCCTGCGTTCCTTCCTGCGGCAGGATCCCGATGTGATTCTGGTGGGGGAAATTCGGGATCAGGAAACCGCCGAGATTGCCATTCAGGCGGCACTCACCGGGCATCTGGTTCTGAGCACCCTGCACACCAACGACTCCCTGGGCGCCATTACCCGTCTGGTGGATATGGGTATCGATGTGTACAAAATTGCTTCTTCGCTGGAAGCGGTGATTGCTCAGCGGCTGGTGCGCCGGTTGTGTAAACACTGCAAGGTAGAAAAAGAACCCGATGAGGTGGAGCGAAAACTCATTCCTTTCATTAAGCGCATGGGGATGGAACCGCGCTTTTACAAAGCGGATGGCTGCCAGCAGTGTGGATTTACCGGTTACAAAGGCCGCATCGGGGTGTACGAAATTCTCCTTCTGGACGAAGAATTAAAAGACCTCATTGGTTCCGGTGCGGCGCTTAGTCAGATTCGCAAAGTGGCGCGCAAGAAAGGATTCCAGAATCTCTATGAAGATGCATTAAGACATATTGCGCAGGGGGAAACCGACTACAAGGAAGTGCTGCGCGTGATTAATCCCGGTAGCATGGAAGAATCGCCACGCTCGGAGGCAGGAAGCGAAGCCAC